>DVMZ01000120.1 GCA_018714725.1 Candidatus Scatosoma pullistercoris | reverse complement strand
TGATTCCCTTCATCGTCAGCCTCCGATTTTTCTCAGTTTTTCATCCAACTCCGCAATTTTTTCGGGCGCGGCGCCGAACATCGCCAGATAACCCATTGCCCGGACGTTCATGACAAGAAACTCTTCGTTTTCTCCCGCAGACATCGCATAGGCCTGCGGCAACGTCTCCGCAAACGCCCTTCTCGCCTCTTCGTTTTCAAGCAGATCAAGCACTTTCGCATCGGCTGAAAAAGGATGCCGGATGTCTTTTTTAAGTTCGTATTCCCATACCTGCTCCCCCTCTTCGACCTCAAACGGCGATTTTTCCGAATACGGAAGCACAATCTCCGCCTTACAGCCGTGAGGGACCGAAACCCGGAGCGTCATACGGTTTTCTTCGCTCACTTTCCAATCTATTATATAAGGTCCGCACGGGGAATCGTACCGAAGGAAGCAGGAAGTCACCCGGAAATCGGGCACGGGCGCAATCCGCGCTTTTCTCCATGCCGCGTCCAGCAGCTGAAGCCCGCCGACGGAACGATAAATCGCCTCCGCCACCGAGCCGTAAGCGTAATGATTGAGCGAATTCATGGCCGTACCGCTGATTTTTCCGTCGGGCAACAGGGAATTCCAGCGCTCCCATATCGTCGTCGCGCCGAGATTGATCTGATACATCCAGCCGGGGCATTTTTCGTTGAAGATCATGCGGTACGCCTCTTCCGAAAGCCCGTTTTCAAACAGGGTGCGGATCATCAGCGGCGTACCCGTAAACCCGCTCTTCATACGGTACAGGTCTTTCCTGAGACGGTCTCTGAACCCCTCCTTCACCTTGTCTTTATCGACATAAATCCCGAAGTGCAGGGAGAGGACGTAGGCGGTCTGCGTATCCACCGCCAGTCTGCCCGACTTTGAAAAATACTCGTCCAAAATGCTTTTCCGGATGTCCTTTGCCAGTTCCCGGAAAGATTTTTCTTCCGGATCCGCAAGAACAGCCGCCGCCTCCGCCGCCGTGCAGGCGGTATTGTAATAATAGACGCTGCGGATAAAAGTATCGTCCGTGCCGCCGCGCATGCTCTGCGCACAGATCCCGTCCTGCGCCAGCCAGTCGCCGAACGTGAACGGAGCGCTGAGCAAATGTCCGTCACGGCGTTCCTCGTCCCCCCGGCAAAGTTTCCGAAGGTATTTTTTTATTCCCTCGTAATGAATGCGCAGCAGTTCCTTGTCCCCGTAAAAACGGTACAGCATCCACGGCACGATCACCCCCGCGTCCGACCAGACGGCTCCGCCCGGCCCGCACACCCCTTTCAGGGAGGGAGAATACATCGGAAATTCCCCGTCGTAATAGACGTTCTGATCATACGCCATGTCCCGCATGAACTTTTTATAGAAGGAATAGGTCTCGGCGTTATACGAGGCCGTTGCGGCAAACACCTGCGTGTCCGCCGTCCAGCCCAGCCGCTCGTCCCGCTGCGGGCAATCGGTGGGAACGTCGATAAAATTGCTGCGCTG
Source organism: Candidatus Scatosoma pullistercoris (assembly GCA_018714725.1). Taxonomy (GTDB): domain Bacteria; phylum Bacillota; class Clostridia; order Christensenellales; family Borkfalkiaceae; genus Scatosoma; species Scatosoma pullistercoris. Next base: position 5,178 of record DVMZ01000120.1, on the reverse strand, counting down.
GCCGCGCTTTGCATTTTCGATCAGGCGGTTGAGCTTCGCATCGGAAGAACGAAATTCCAGCGTCTGATCCATTTTCGAGCTCAGGCGGACCGCCGTGAAATCCTCCGGGTTGACCTCTCCGTCCGTCTCCACCAGGACGTAACGGAATCCGTAATAAGTGAAAAACGGTTCCACTTCCTTGTCCGTGCCGTCGCTGGTATAGACGTATTCCGCTTTCGCCGTCCGCAGATTGTCCCGGTAAAAACAGCCGTCCTGCAACACTTCGCCGTAGCGCAAAACGATTTTTCCGCCCCGCGGCAACCGGTTGCGAAAGCGGACGAACCCGGCCGCGTTATGCCCGAAATCGAGAATCTTTTCCCCTTTCGGTGAAAGAATCAGGGTCGCTTTTTCCGTTTCATAAGCGGTGACCCCCGCCGTATATTCCGGGACGAAGCGGAAGGTACGGTCGGCGGGAATTGCCGGTCGGCTCTCCCCCGGTACCAGCGTATCGTCGCGGTGCTCGCCGTCATAAATGCCGTTTTCCCGGATCGCGCCCTCGCGATACTGCCAACTTTCGTCGGTGGAAATCTCCGTTCCGTCCCCCAGCGTAATTTTTGCGGCCAGATAAAACCGATCGCCGTAAATGCGGTCGCCCAAGCCGTCAATCCCGAACCGGCCTTTGAACCAGCCGTTGCCGAGATATACCTCAATGATATTCTCCCGGGCGAGCAGCCCGTCCAGGGAATAGGTCTGAAAGCGGACGCATTCGCCGTAATCATTCATGAGCGGAGTGAGGTATTCCTCGCCCACCCGCTTACCGTTGACAAACGCCCGATACAGCCCCAGTCCGCTGATCGTCAGCCTGGCTTTTTCAGGGATTTCAGACAGGGAAAACCGCTTGAAAAAGACAGGGCTCAGACAATCGCCGTCCGCGGCGATCGCCTTGCCCGGTTTCCCCGCCGTTTCAAACGCCAGCGAAGCCTGATCTCCGCATTCGCTGACAACGGTTACGACGTAAGAACCTGCCTCGCGCAGACGTACACCGGGGCGGAAGCACACCGCGTCCGCAAGCGTCAGCACCGAGCTTGAAATTACCCGGCCCGAACCGTCGGAAAGGGAAAGCGTAAACGCATTTCCCCTCCCCGCTTTGAACGAAAACATCACATCGTCCGGGTCAATGCCCAACGTTCTGTCCGTCCTGTTGATTTTCAGATCATAAATTCCCATAACCGCTCCGATTACAGCCGCGTATCCCATTTCCCGCAAAAGGCGTCTACGGGGCTCTTGCCGCAGAATTTGCTTTGGCCGCTGAGTTTTTCCACCAGCGCGTCCAGAATCTCTTCCGTCGAACCGTAAGTATTGATAAACGTCCTTACCCGCGGCACGTCCAAAAGGTGATACGGATTTTCCAGCGACACGAATACGGTCGGGATGGAATGCATATATACCGGCACGTCCGCGCCCATCGGCTCCGCCCATTCCAGCCGCACCACCGTCTGATTGGACTTCGTCGCCAGATTCGCGATGTAGAGAATCAGATCGTACTTGTCGTAAAACTCCTGTACGGGGGTAGCCATGCCTTCCCAGCCGCCGCCCGGCACGAATACCGTGATGTCAAAGCCTTTGGCCTTGAGTTTGTCAATCAGCTTATCCGCCGCGCCCTCGGTAATCCCGGCGCTCACCGCGCTCGCCTTCCCCTCTTTCTTGTAGACAAGAACGCGCTTATAGCGCTCAGGCGTGATGGGAAGCACTCCTTTTTCCTCTTTCACAAGCGTGATAGAACGGTCGGCGACTTCTTTGGACACTTGTTTATGTTCGGCGCAGCCGACGATCTTTTCCGCGCGCGCGGCGTCGGGGATCAGCTCCCCGTTCTGCTGTTTTTCATGCAGGCGGAGAGATGCTTTCAGCGCAAGGATCCGCGTCACAGCCTCATCCAGGCGGTCTTTCGTGATGACTCCGCTCTCGACGCCCTGTTTCATAAAGCGCAAGTCCTCTTCGAGATTTTTCGTAAACAGGAACATATCGCAGCCCGCGGCAATCGTCATCGGCACCGCTTTCTCGCGAGGCATCATCGTTCCCATGCCCGCCATCGTGGAAGAATCGGTGACGATCAGGCCGTTGAATCCCAGTCTGCCGCGCAACAGGCCCTGCAACAGTTCGGGCGCAATCAGGCCCGGCATAATCTCTTCGTCTTTCAGCGAAGGATTGAGTTTCTTCGACCAGGCGGGTTGCAGAATATGCCCGACCATCACGGTCTTGGCGCCCGCGTCGATAGACGTTTTATAGGCTTTTCCGTAAGTCTTTTCCCATTCTTCCGCGGACAGGGAATTGACGGACGCCAGCAGATGCTGGTCCCGTTCGTCCACGCCGTCGCCGGGGAAGTGCTTGATGGAAGCGGCGATTCCGTATTTCTGGACCTCTTCCACATACGCTTTTCCGAACCGGGCGACGCGATCGGGATCCGACCCGAACGTCCGGGTGTTGGTGATGGGATTGCGGAAATTGTAATCGATGTCAATAATGGGGGCAAACGCCCAGTTGATGCCGAGCGCAGAAGCCTCTTCCCCGATAATCCTGCCCAGCTCGTGCGCATATTTCTCATCGTCCGTCGCCGCAATTCCCATTTCACAGCCGACGCGCGTCCCCTCCGTACAAGCCTGGTTGAGCCCCGCTTCCAGATTCGCGGAAATCAGCATGGGAATCCGGGCGTTTTTCTGCAATCCCGTCACCGTGCGGATGAGTTCGGGAAGACTCATTGTGCGCGTCATGACGCCGCCCACGCCGAGGTCTTTCGCAAGATAGGACAGATAGTTCTCATCGTCCGTATAGGTGATCAGACAAAAGAGTTGGGCAATTTTTTCCTGCTGAGACATCGAAGCCAGAGTAGATTCCACCCACTCGACGTCTTTGTCCGACAAATAAAACGGATTGGATTTCAGATCAATGAGCATCGGATAACCCCTTTTCTTTTTTTGCAAAAATTTTTCCGAAAAATTTTTTGATGTTGCCCGACTGTGCGGAGAACGCATAGAACCCGAGCATGAACATGCCGAAAATAATCTGCTGGTATCCGCCCGCGCCGACGCCGAGGCAGTCGAGGCCTTAGTTGAGAAATTCCATGCCCAGCGCCGCAACCACGACGCCGACCGCGTCAATGCTGGCTGTACCGATAAACATGCCGATGAATACCGGGACGATATACGAGAACAGAATGCTGGACGTGGACAGATTGGACTGCGGTTTGATAATCTGCTGAGAGCCGTACACAAGAGCGCCCAGGCCCAGAATGACGCCGCAGACGATATAGGTGATGAGTACGTTTTTGTTTTCCTTGATGCCGATGTTCACCGCCACTTTCTGATTGCCGCTGAGCAGTTTTGCCCGTCTGCCCTCCGCCGTGAAATAGGTGAAGAACACGAACAGCCCCAACGCGATCAGCAGCGGGATGAAGATGAACGGAACTTTGGCAAACATGACCATCTCCGTGCGGGAAATAACGCTGAGTCCTTCCGCGTCAAAGAGGACATAGGTCAGAGATTCGTAAATAAGAGTAACGGCAATCGTACAGATGATCACGGGAACCTTGCTGACGATATACGCCGTCGCGGTGATCATGCTGAGCACAACCCCGAACACAACGCACAGCACCAGGAAGAGAATAGGATTTCCGCCCGCCTGCAAAGTGATGTTTCCCGCGATGATGGCAGAAAGAATCATTGTAGCCCCGCCCGAAAAGTCAAATCTGCCGTTTTTGAATTGCAGATAAATGGCAAGCGCGATAATCGTCGTCAGCGATGCGTCCGTCACCACCTGTCTGACCATATTCGCCGACACATAATAGTCGATCCCGTTCGCCGCCGTAATGATCAACATCACGACAAAGATCAGCGCGGGAAACGCAAGCGTCAGGCCTGTTTTTTTCAAAACGTTTACGATTTTTGTTCTCATATTTCTACCGACCCTCGTTTACCTTGAATTTTCTCCGCGGGCGGGTCTCGCCCGCGGAAGGATTCGTTTCAGTTTTCTGCCGTGTACGCACGGCGTTTTCGGCTTTCGGTTTTCGCCGATTACAGCGCTTTCAGATCTTCTATAGTCATTGACTGAACAGTTTCCACCAGTTTCGCATGCGTTCCGCCGTTCTCCGCAAGCAGCGCTTTCACATCTTTTCCGGTGAGGAAAGCGTTTGCGTATTTACCGGTGTAATACATGGCTTTCTGCTTTACGACATTCAGTTCTTCATTATTGGTGATAATGATCTGCGAGCTGTCCACGCGGGCCGCTTCCGTAGGATTGTCCGTGAATTCGTTTCCGGAAATCTTATTGATGAGCATCACGAGCGGATAGGTGATGGCTTCTGCATTGGAGAACACCAGTTCCTGAATGCAGCCGTTGCCGCTGGTACCGAAGTTGTTCAGCGTATCGTCCGCCGTAGAGAATCCCGCCGTGAACAATTTGATGTTCGTCTTGCCGGCGCTCACCATCGTGGGATATACGAAGTCGATGCCCGCGCACATCGCGTAGATCGCATCCAAATTAGGGTTCTGCGAGAAATAAGAAGAATCAAGCGGAGCAAAATTGAGGTTCGTTGTGGTCGCCTGCACCGTGATCTGATTGCCGGCTTCGGCCGTTTCGTTATATTCCGCAATCGCCTCGCGGAAAGCCGCGTCCATCTCTACCTGATGAGGATAGGCAAATTCCGGGAATTTGATCATGCCGATATTCTTGTAGCCTTCCGCGATGACGCGCTCGGCGATGTGCTGGCCCCAGGCCGTACCCGTATAGCTGCCGTCCACCACCGTGCCGAGGAAGTTCTCGTTCGTCTTGATCGTATCGTAGCTGATCTCATAGTCGCAAAGATAGCCCGCCACATAGACGCCCGCTTTCTTGCATTCCTCAAGGATAGACGTCGTGCCGCTGTCCATCGTGAGAATCATACCCTGGCAGCCCTGTGAAATCAGCGTCTGCGCATGTCCCTTATTGGCAGCTTCATCCGTCTGGCTGAGCGTGACATAGGTAAATTCGCAGTTCAGTTCATCCGCGATTCCCGCAAGATACGCCTTGGTAGCCGTGACCGCTGGACCGGAATCCTGATACAGGCCAACGCCGATCTTGATCTTGTCGCCGCTGTTGCCGCCGCAGGCGACCAGAGAGGAGCCCATGCCGACGCAAAGCGCACATGCCGTGCCGAACGTTACAAGT
>DVMZ01000119.1 GCA_018714725.1 Candidatus Scatosoma pullistercoris | reverse complement strand
CCTGAAAAGGGCGGACGCGCGCCGGCGCAAACAGGCGGTGCCGGAAAAAATCCCGTGAAAGAGAACTCTGCCGGCCCGCTTAGTCCTTATCGGAAGCCTTTGTGTTTTTCCGGATATGGTCGATATGCTTTTTGATATATTCGGTGGGGCTCTGGTTGTAGGCCAGCCGGAAAGATTTTGTGAAATAGGAAGCGTCCTCGTACCCGCATTGCAGGGCGATTTCGCGGATGGACATCTTTCCGTCGTCCATCAGGGAGATGGCCAGGCTCATTCTTTTGGCGACGATATATTTGGAGAACGCCGTGCCCATGACGTTTTTAAAAATGCGCAGAAAATAATCGGTGTTGAGATTGAGATATTGCGCGACATAATCGGCGTCGAGTTCGCGGTTGCTCAGGTTGATCTGAATGAAATTGATCGCATTGAGCACATACGATTCCTTGACGTCGTATTTGTTTTTGGGCAGGGAAGCGGACTGTTTTGCGAGGTCGGCGAAGATGAGGTGCATACACCCGGCCGCGAAAATATCGTTCACTTCCGGATATTCGCAGGTTTTCAGCACGAGATATTTGAACAGCTTCGTCAAGTCTTCCGAGGTTTTGAAAATGCGGTTGGACGGGGTGATTCCCAGCCTTTTGAAATAGGAGATCACCGTCGCGCCCGTAAAGGTGACGAAGATGTACCGGAAAGGAGTTTCGTCGTAGTCGTAATAAGTGATCACTTCGTTGGGAAAGCGCACGAAGATGTCGTTCTTTTTCAAAGGGTACTCCCCGTTGGGCGTGACCAGCTTTCCCTCTCCCCGCAAAATCAGGTGCAGGGCGAAATAACTTTTTGCCATCGGCTGTTTGCTCACTTCGGGATGCTTTTTCCGGTAAGCCGCTTCGATCACCGAAATGTCCTTCAGGTCGGAGGGATTGATAAAATTGTAGACGTCTTTGGAACTGAGTTTTGTGTTTTTCATGGACTGATTGTAACACATTTGTAAAAAAAAGTCAATAGCCTTGTAAAACATTTCAAAAAAGTCGTAAATTTTTTATTATAGGTCGTCTATTTATATTGAAACTTTGCGGGAAAGCGATTACAATAAAGACGCAATCAAGAAGAGACGGGAAGACCGGCGAAAGGAGGAGAAACAGAAATTGGACGGATTGGCAGGAAATAAAAAGCATGTATCGCCGAGCCGGCGGGGACAGACGGTGTTCCTGGTCGTCATGCTCATAATTCCGATCGTGCAGTGGTTTATCTTTTGGCTGTATGTGAACATCAATTCGATACTGATGGCGTTTCAGACGAGCATCGGGGAATGGTCGATGGTCAATTTCAGAACTTTGTTTCAGGATTTCGGCAGCCCGGGCAGCACCATCAATATCGCCGTGAAAAACACCTTGCGGTATTTTTCGACGAATGTATTCGTCATTATGGTGCTGGCGCTGATCATCAGTTATTTCATGTTCCGGAAGATCAAGGGTTCCGCCGCATTCCGCGTGATCTTCTATCTTCCCGGGATCATCAGCAGCGTGGCGCTGACCAGCGTATTTACTTCGTTCATTGATCCGAACGGACCGCTCGGCTATTTGTGCAAAGCGATAGGGATTACGCCTCCCGAGCTGTTTGCCAATTCGGATACAGCCACGGAGACCATTCTCTTTTATTGCGTGTGGACAGGGTTCGGAACGAATATTCTGTTGTTTACCGGAGCGATGTCCCGGGTGCCCGTTTCCGTTCTGGAATCGGCAAAACTGGACGGCGCAAGCATGGGGCGGGAAGTCGTTTCCATCGTTCTGCCGCTGATCTGGCCGACGATTTCCACGTTGCTCATTCTCAACTGCACTTCGATTTTTTCTGCGTCGGGACCCATTTTCTTGTTTACGAAAGGAAAATTCGAAACGACCACGATCGGGTATTGGATTTTCGATCAGATATATTATAACAGTTCTTACAACATAGTTTCCGCCGCGGGTTTGTTCTTTACCTGTCTGGGCGTGCCGTTTATCCTGTTGGTGCGGTGGCTGATTGAAAAGGTCCCCGCCGTGGAATATTGAGGAGGGGAAAAGATGAGCAGAAAGAAGAAAGAGGAAGAATATCCCTCCATACTCAAAGAACGCAGTCCGCAAGAAAAAGGGATTTTTATCGTAGTTTTCGTAATTTTTGTTCTCTATTCCGTATCTTTAATCTATCCTTTTATCTGGATGTTTATCAATTCTATGAAAGGGGCGACGGAATTTGAGACGGGAAATCCGTTTGCGTTTCCGGTTGAGTGGCGCTTTTACAATTACCGCCGGGCATTTGAAATGCTGAATCTGGACGATGGTACCACCTTTTACGACATGATTTTCAACAGCGTCTGGTACACGGTGCTCTCCTCGTCGCTCAGCGTGTTCACCTGCACCGTTACGGGATATTGTCTGTCCAAGTATGACTTCAAAGCAAAGGGTATTATCTACGCGACGGCGATTTTCTGTATGACCATTCCCATTGTCGGATCGATGGCTTCCTATTACAAAGTGATCGGGGAACTGGGGCTTTACGATACGCCGTTTTATGTCGTCGTAACCCATCTCGGCGGCTGGGGATTCAATTTCCTCGTGATGTACGGATTTTTCAAAAACGTGTCCTGGTTTTACGCGGAAGCGGCATTTATGGACGGCGGCGGGCATTTCCTCGTGTTTTTCAAAATTATGATTCCGCTGGCGATCGGCCCCATCATGACGCTGTTCGTCGTGGCGTTTATCTCCAACTGGAACGATTACATGACAATGATTCTGTATCTTCCCAGCTATCTGACTTTGGCGAGCGGATTGTATGAATTCCAGGCTGCAAAGGATTATAACGCAGTCGATTATCCGGTTTATTTTGCGGGATTGCTGATTTCTCTGATTCCCGCCATCACGCTGTTCGCGTGCTGTTCGGATATCATGATGCGCAACATGAACGTGGGCGGAATCAAAGCCTGACGGCGCAGACAAAGCAAAGAAAACCAAGGCAAAGAGAAATGAAAGAAAAGAAATCGGAACATGCGGACAATGGGCGGGAAAAATCGCAGGTTTGCGGCCCGGGCATTGACCGGTCGGTCAGATAAAATAAAAAATCAAAATTCAAGGAGAACAGCCGGAAGATGAAAAAGATGAAAAAGGCGATTGTTTTGGCTCAGGCGCTTTTGCTGGCGGCGAGTATGACCCTTGCGGGCTGCAAGGAGCGGGTATCCAACGACGCGGGGACGCTGCAGATTTATGTGGCGAATTTCGGGTACGGATATGAGTGGCTGGAAGAGCTGAAAAAGGAGTTTGTCAAGCAGCCCTGGGTGCTCGAAAAGTATCCCACGATCACGGAGGACAATCTCGTGATCGAAAAGAATTCGGAGCGGAGCTATGCGATCGACCGCATCATGCAGGGTTCGAGCAACACGATTGACCTGTTCTTTTCGGTGAGCTCGGGCGCCAGCAATTATGAGAAGGAATACCGCGACGGCGCGTCTTATTTCGAGAACCTGGAAAAGCTTTACAATACGACCATTCCCGGCGAAACGCAGACCATTGCCGAGAAGATGGACGAAAATTTCCTGACGATGAGCACCTTTACCCGTCTGGACGGAACGACGACCTATTACGCGTTCCCGTGGGTTTCGGGCATGCAGGGGCTTTTGTACAACGCCTCGGCGTTTGAGCGCGCGGGCGTGGAAATTCCCCGGACGACCGATAAACTGATCGAGCTGAGCGCCGAACTGGTGGAGGAGGGCGAAACGCCGTTCATCTTCTCTTCCAAGGAAAATTACTGGACCTGCACGATGTTCCTCATCTGGTGGGCACAGTATGAAGGACTGGAGAATTACAGCAATTTCTATCAGGGGATCGTCGTGGATGAAAACGGGAAAAAGGTGATGTCCCGGGACATCTTTGCCCAGACGGGCAGACTTCGGTCCCTGCAGGTCGTCGAAGACCTGATTTTCTATCCTACGGACAACATCCACGAAAACGTGAATACGCTCTCTTTCACGCAGGCGCAGGCCAGATTCCTGCTGGGGCAGGGCCTGATGATGCCCAACGGAGACTGGTTTGAGACGGAAATGAGCCGTACCAAAGAAGAGGACAATATCACCGACGAGTTCACGTTTATGCCTTCGCCCATCATCAGCGCGATCACCGAACAACTCGATACGCAGCTCACCGACGACGAGCTCTCTCAGGTCATCGCGAAGATCGACGAAGGAGCTGCCTCCAAAGAGGACGTCGCTTCGGTGAAAGAGATCACGGACGGCGATTTTGCAAAACTTTATGAAGCGAGAAAACTGGTGCTTCCCGTGGGCAATCACAACGCATATATTCCTTCTTATGCGACGGCCAAGGAGCTGGCCAAGGATTTCCTCCTGTTCATGGCCACGGACACCGCCTGCAACCTCTTCATCGACACGACCCGCGGCGCGAGTATGCCGTTCAAATACGATGTGGAAACGGAGGATCCCGAATTGTACGCGGGGCTTGCCACGTTACAGAAAGACCGTCTGAAAATGCAGCAGGACGCCATCTATATGCTCAATGAAAACACTTATGCGGGCAGCTACTACGGCGGTATCGCGCGGTTTTCCGAGGAGCGGACGAGTATCGAATCGTTGTTCACCGCGAAGAACGCCAAGGACCAGCAGACGGCCGAGCAGATTTACCAGGCGGAAATCGACCGGTGGACGGAGGATCGCTGGAGAAGCGTCCTTGAAAATATGGGCTTGATCTGAGGAGGAAAATTATGAAGAAAACGGTTATCGGATTGTTGACGCTTGCGTTTCTTCTGAGCGCGGGCGCGTGCGACGAAACGGCCGGAACGACGCCGGGAAAGGCGGAAATCTGGTCGGCCGCGGACACGGTGAAGGTGTTGCAGGATAAGAGTTATGAGGATAAAGAGGAAGCGGCGATTTCCGTGACGGCCGTGCGCAACGAGTACGAGGGGGCGCAGATTCTCATGACCGCGGAAACGGACGTGAAGAGCTATACCGTCGCCACCGCGTCGCTCACTTCTTCCACGGGAAAGACGTACGCGGCGGAAAATGTGGAAGTATTCAATCAGAAATACATCACCGTCGCCCTGACCACGACGAACAGTTTCCCTTCGGGGCGTTATCCCGACGCGCTGCTTCCCTTTGAAACGGCGGAGGAATACGGAGAGAACAACATCGAAGCGGGGAATAACCAGGGCGTGTATTTCTCCTTCTATATTCCCAAAGAGCAGGAAGCGGGAATCTATACGGGCAATTTCACGCTGACGGTGGACGGAGTAAAGAACAGCATTCCCGTCACCCTGAAAGTCGTCGACTATACGTTGGACGACGAAGTGCATTCCCGCAGTTCGTTCGGCGTGCACCGTTACTGGAACGAGGGCGGCATCGTGTCCGCGGAAAAGGATGCGAGCTATGACATGTATGCGGCGTATTACGAATATCTGCTCGAACACCGCATTTCCACCCGGTATATGCCCGCGGCGCTTTCGGATACCGAAGGGTTCATCGAACAGCTCAGGAAATATGCCGTCGATCCCAAGTGCAGCAATTATATTATTCCCTATGTCCAGGCTTACGACTCCTCGTTTGCGGGCACGGGTATCGATTATGAATTCTATAAAGAGACGCTGAACGCGATCG
>DVMZ01000118.1 GCA_018714725.1 Candidatus Scatosoma pullistercoris | reverse complement strand
GATAAAAAACCTCTTAAACAAGGACAAGGCGGATTGCTCCGCCCGTCCCGTATTTCATGCTTTTGCCATGCGCACAATAACCGGTCAACCGCAAAATCCCAGCCCGATTTCCCGATTATTATGTGCGATTTTTTCGGATTTTCTCTTGTCCGCAATTTACGGTTGATTGACCCAGTTGATTCCGTCGATCTTCACGTCGAAGTAAGGAGCGGAACGGAACTTGGATTCCATGAACACGCCGTTCTCGATCACTTCCGTATCGGGCGTATATTTCTCATCGGCATCCACATCCGCCATATAAGAGGTAAGCGTCTCCCCGCCCACCGTGAATTTGCTGGTGTCAAATACTTTCAGCGTGCCCGCTCTGAGCTGCTGACGCACTTCCTCCAGCTTCGCAGCCGTTCCTTCCGCAGCGTTCTGGCCGAGCGCGCTGATGACCACGGAGCCGTCGAGGAGGTCTTTCGTTCCGTCGTACACTTCCGTGCCAAGGCCGCCGCACCAGTCGGTGTCGATCTTCTCGTCGTTCATCGCGCACTGAATCATATACTTGAAGTAAGGCGTCCAGTTGACGGCGGAAGAAATGATCGCCGTTTCAGGGCATTTGGAAGACGTATTGCCGTTATAGGAAACATTGGGAACCCCTTTTTCCTCGCAGGCCATGGGAGCGCCCCAGGAATCGGCGTGCTGGGAAATCAGCGCGCAGCCGCTTTCGATCAGAGCGGTTGCAGCTTCTCTTTCCTTGGCTTCATCATACCAGGAACTGGTAAACTGCACGTCCATCACAACGTTTTCCACCACCGATTTCACGCCGAGGTAGAAGGAGGTGTAGCCGGAAATAACTTCCGCATAGGACCAAGCACCGACATAGCCGATCTTGATGTTTTCACCGGAATAATTTTCCGTTTTCAGTTCGCCGGCCTCTTCCATCTCTTTCAGTTTCATGCCCGCGGCGATGCCGGCGAGGTATCTGCCTTCATAGATGGACGCGAACGCATTGGAGAAATTGTCGAGTTTTTCGGTGTGCGCCATCGTGCCCGTCGCATGAGCAAACTGTACCTCCGGAGCATCTTTTGCGGCTTGCACCATAGAAGATTCATGGCCGAAGCTGTCGGCAAAAATCACGTCGCAGCCGTCATCTGCAAGCTCCATTGCGGTGTCATAACAGGTATTGTCCTCCGGAACGCCCGTTTTGAGCACGAGCTGTCCCTTTTCGAGACCGAGCTCTTCGATCGCGCGGGTCATGCTGTCAATGAAGTTTTTGTCATAAGTGGAGTTGCTGTCGTGAAGGCAGATGAGGCCGACGGTAAAATCGTACTCTTCCTTATCGGAGCAGGAAGCGAATCCCGCAACGCCGGTCGCTGCCAATACGGCAGAAAGTGCAACGTTTACAAATTTCTTCATATAATTTCTCCTTACTGTCCGCTGTTGACGGACAAAATTTTGTCAGATTCGGATGATTATTATCGTTGTTTTCCTTAATTATTGTCGCTGTTTACTTTGTTATTGTTGCTGTTTACTTTGTTATTGTTGCTGTTTACCGTCCGATTTTAACCGGCTGTTCGCCGGATCGGCCGACTCCGTTCCCCGGTCCGTTCAACGCCGGAAAGTGATTTCCCCGTCGCCCATGGATTCGACGATCGCCAAAGATTCCACCTGATAGCCCTGTTTTCTCAGTTCGTCGCCGCCGCCCTGGAAGCCCTTTTCGATCTCCGCACAGCAACCCGCAATGGTAGCTCCCGCTTGCTCCACGATGGAAATCAGGCCTTTGAGCGCATTGCCGTTGGCGAGAAAATCGTCGGTGACCAGCACTTTGTCATTCGGGGTCAGATAGTCCCGGCTGACGGAAATCATATACGTCGTTTTGTGCGTGAACGAATACACAGGTGCCGCATATTGCGCGCCGCTCACATTGGCGGAAGGGTGTTTTTTGGCAAACACCATCGGCACGCCCAGCTCTATCGCCACCGCCGTCGCAAAGGCGATTCCCGAAGCCTCCACCGTCAGCACTTTGGTGATCGGCTTGTCCGCAAACAGCCGCGCGGTCTCCTTGGCCATTTCTTTGAGAAACACCGTGTCGACCTGCTGATTGAGAAAACTGCCCACTTTGAGCACGTCGCCCGGCAAAACCGTCCCTTCCCTGATAATCTTTTCTTCCAGTGCTTTCATGTCTCTTCACCCAAAAAAGGCGGCCGAACCTTTTCGCCGCCAATATCCCCTCGTTTCTCCGAGGGGGAAGTCCAATAGTCGCGATTATTTTTCCGGGCATCGCGGTAGAAACGCCTCCGCCGCTTCAGGAGGCTTATATCGGCTGCTGTTTGATTGATCGTTTTTCAAAGCCTCGGGGTTGTCCGCAAGCCGTACTTTTCCCTTTCAAAAAAGAAAAAAGTCACCCTTTTGACTTCCTATTTACTATATCACAATGTGAAAAAGTTGTCAAATCATATCATCTGAAATTCTAATTTAACAAATTTTGTCGTTTTTTATCATACTTTGAGATTTCTGACAACATCTGACCGCCGTTTTCCACTTCGGAAGGCCGCAAAGAGGGAATCCGGCCGGGCAAGCCGGAAGGCAGTTCCCGAAAAGGACAGCCAGGGAAGAGCCTTTGCGGCCCAAAAGCGCTAAGAAGATGGGTCAGAAAGCGTTTTTCAGATGATTGATCCTGCCGTCTGCCCAGACTTCCACCACGTCGAAGCGGGCGTCCGGTTCCCGGCCCGTTTCCAGCCAGTAGTAGCGGGCAATTTTCAGATAGCGGTTGCGTTTGGCGGCGGAAACGGCTTCCGCAGGCCTGCCGAACGCGTCGGAAGAACGGGTTTTCACCTCTACGAATACCGTTTCTTCTCCGTCCTCCGCGATCAGATCGGCCTCGCCGAAAGGGGTGCGGTAATTTTTTCGCAAAATCTTATACCCCGCCGATTTCAGATACTTTTCCGCGAGCTTTTCCCCTTTTCGGCCTAAAGATTTTTTGTGAACGTCCTGCGGTGAATCGGGCATAATCCGTACTCCCTGATCGCTTTGATATGCTCGGCCGTGCCGTATCCCTTATTCTTATCGAAAGCATAAACGGAATATTGTCCGGCGAATTTTTCCATGAGATGATCGCGGTAGACTTTGGCGACGATGCTCGCCGCGCCGATCGAATAGGAAAGCGCGTCCCCGTGCACAATGCTCTGTTGCGTAAAAGGTATGTCTAACGTCATATTTCCGTCCGTCAGCACCAGATCGGGCGGAATTTTCAGCGCCAGCAACGCCTCCCGCATTCCCAGCCGGGTCGCCTGCAAAATGTTGATTTCGTCGATGATTTTTTCACTCACCTCATACACGGTACAGGCAATTGCCCGCTCCCGTATTTTTTCGGCAAGCAATTCACGCTTTTTCGGCGAGAGTTTTTTGCTGTCGTCCACCCCTTCGATCAGCGACGCTTCGTCCGCCGGAAGTATCACCGCCGCGCAGACCACCGGGCCGGCCAACGGCCCGCGCCCGACCTCGTCCACCCCCGCGATGTAACGGATGCCCGGCCCCGCCTGTGCCCTGTCGAAAGCGAGTTTTTCAGATGTATTCTGCATTTTCATCTTTCTTTATTTTCTCCGGAAAACATTTTGTCTCAGAAAAACAAATCGGAATAATCCGCCGCACTTTCCAGGCATACCCTGCCGATCCGACCCTTTCGGAAATCGTCCAGAAGCGCTTTCGCGCCCCGCTCGTAATCCAGTTCGCCGCCTTTTAAGACAAATCCGCGCCTGCGGCAGAGCGTCTCATACATCTCCGCCTTATCCGAAAACTCCGCAATGCCGTAGCGCTCCGTCAGCCGTTCGGGATATTTTTCCGCCAGCTCGCCGAGCAATTCAAAGGCGATGTCTTCCATATCCAGGATATCGTCGTTGATGCTGCCGATATAGGCGAGGTGCCTCGCCAGAAGCTGGCTGTCAAACGCGGGCGGCATCGTGCCCGGCGTGTCGAGCAGATCGAACGCGCCGCAGCGCAGCCAGCGCACGTCCCGCGTAACGCCCGCCTTGTCCCCAGTTTTGGCACGTTTCTGACCGCTCAGGAGATTGACGACGGTGCTTTTTCCGGTGTTCGGGATTCCCGCCACCATAAACCGGAAAGTGCGGTTGACGCCCTTATCCTGCGCCCGTTCCCGCTTTTCTTCCGTCATCAGCGACAGTTCCCGGAAAACGGAGCGTTTGGAGCCGTTGTCCGCGGCGTTGCACAAAACGCAGTTTCTTCCCTTTTCCGCGAGCAGTTTCCGGAATCCTTCCGCTCCGCCGTCGGCAAGATCGGCCTTGTTGAGCAGATATAAAATCGGCTTTCCGCCGAAAATTTTTTTCAGATTTTTATTGAAGGTGGCGGCGGGCGCCCGTGCGTCCAGCACGCAGATCACCCCGTCGCAGAGTTCCCGCTTCTCTTCCATATCCCGCATCGCGCGGGTCATGTGCCCCGGAAACCACTGTATCGTCTTGCTCATGCTCTTCGTTTCCTCTCTTCTGACGTCTGCCTTTTACGTTTAATCTTAGTCGGATTTGTCCTGCTTTGCCCGACTTGTTTTACAGACCTTTTATTTTACAGACCTTTTATCGCATTTTGAACGACCGCACTGCGGCGTGTTCCGCGCGAGCCGCGGACGAATCTTTGAATTTTCCCGGCCCGCCCCTGAAAATCTTCGTCCCTGTTTTCTTTTTCGTCTTAAATACCCGAGGCAGGGATTTGACGAGCGCAAAAATACCGCCACACGCGCCTGCCCGGAATCCGTTATTTTTTCAAGAGATCGGGCCGCATTTTTTTGGTCAGTTTCAGCGCCTCTTTCCGCCGCCATTCGTCCACCTTCGCGTGATCGCCGCTCACGAGTACGGGCGGAACGATCAGGCCGCGGTATTCCTGCGGACGGGTGTACTGCGGATATTCCAGCAAACCGTCGGAAAAGCTCTCGTCCACGAGCGAAGAGGTGCTGATGACCCCGTCGACGTACCGGGAAACGCAGTCGACGAGGACCATGGCGGGCAATTCGCCGCCCGTCAGGACATAATCGCCGATGGAGATTTCCTCGTCGATGAACAGGTCGATCACCCGCTGATCCACCCCTTCATAGTGCCCGCAAAGCAGAATGAGATGTTCGTAAGCGAGCAGAGAAAACACCTTTTGCTGACGTAAAGTTTCGCCCTTGGGCGAAAGATAAATCCGGTGCGCTTTCCTGTCCTTGTCCAGCGCGTCGATGGCGCTGCCGATCGGCTGGGGCATCATCACCATACCCGCGCCGCCGCCGAAGGGATAATCGTCGCATTTGAGGTGCTTGTCCTCGGTAAAATCCCGGATATTCACAACATTGATCTCTATTTTTCCGGCCTTCTGCGCCCGGCCGAGGATACTCTCGCCCAGCGCGGAAAACATCTCCGGAAAAAGCGTCAAAATATCTATTTTCATAAATTCCCTGTCTTTCGTCCGCCTCCCGGCGGTTTGCCTGTGTGTTTTTTCCAACGCCGGCTTGTCCGCCTGTCTGCCTGTCCGTTTTTATCTCCGCCTGTTTTCAGCTCCCCGCTGTCGCCGCCGGCCCGGTTTCCGGGCCGGCGGAAGCGATCACACGAGATTGACTTTGTTTTTCAGAATATTTCTCTGAATAAAGAAACCGCCGACATCCAGGCCGAAGAAGAACACAATCAGCACCGCCAGCGTGCCGAGCGGCCCTAACCGGAAAAAGAACTCAAACAGCGACAGAAATATTCCGCCTACCGACAGAAAACTGCCGATTACCTGAAACGCCGCCGAGGCGATCAGATAGGCGACGATCGCCATCAACACCCGGTTTTTTGCAAACATCTGCCCGATGCAGATACATGAGGTATAAATACTTATGCTGAAAACAAGCAATATTATGAAAAACAACAAAATCTCGACGACCAACGTCACATTGCGGAAAGGATTTTCGGCGATCCATCTGCCGAAACTCGGAAGAAGCTGCCGAAAATCTTCCGCAGGAATCCAGCCGCTGATGAGGCCGTGCAAAAGCAACGAAC
>DVMZ01000117.1 GCA_018714725.1 Candidatus Scatosoma pullistercoris | reverse complement strand
GAGCTCCGTCCACTCGCCGGGCTGTATTTCGTAAGCCTCGGAGGAAAGCAGCACGATGTTTCCCGTGGTGATGACTTTCAGCGTCGCCGTCACCGCGCTCTCCGCCGTGCTGTACACGGACAGGGACGTTTTGCCCACCGTGCTCATATCCGCCTGCGGATATTGCGACTGATCGAACCGCTGCAGAATCTCGGGATTCGTACCCGCCTCATAAGAATATTTCAGGCTGTGTTCCCCTTCCGTTTTCTGCTCCGCGGAAATATCCATCTTTCCGACCGTGTCGTAACCGAAATTGGTCTGTTTCACCGCATACAGATCGTCCATCGTCTCAAAGCCGTTGAGGAGATACACGTCGCCGACTTTTTCCTCGGGAACCGAATCTTTACCGCTGTCCACAACAATTTCATTGCCTCCGCACGCCGCCAGCAGACTGCCCGCCAGAACCGCCGTTGCGGCCATCAACAGTTTTCGTCTTTGTATTTTCATTTTTTCTGCCCCCTTATCTGGATTCGACGCGCATATTTCCGCACACCAAAGCACGGTCC
Organism: Candidatus Scatosoma pullistercoris; assembly: GCA_018714725.1. GTDB lineage: Bacteria > Bacillota > Clostridia > Christensenellales > Borkfalkiaceae > Scatosoma > Scatosoma pullistercoris. The sequence goes on along the minus strand of DVMZ01000117.1, from coordinate 5,189 downwards.
GGCATGAGGGACGCGGTGCCGTTCGGGCTGTAAAGGACGTTCTCAAACGCCAGCCGGATTTCCGTCACTTCGGCCAGATTTATTTTCAGTTTTTCGGCCAGCTGCTCCGACAGATCGATCCGCACTTCCCGACTCCCGCCGACTCCGCAGTAGTTGGTCTTGACCGTCGTCTTTGTGCCGTCCGCTTCCACGAATACGATCGACATCTCGATTTCCATCTCCCCGGTATTCTCATAGGAGAATTTCACGCAGGAAGCGGAACCGAGCCCGCTCACCCGGAACGAAACATACGGCTGGAACATCTTGGTCTTGGACCCGATCGTCTCCCCGTTGTCCCGGTACTGCGCTTTCAGCGTCACCGCCGCCGTATTGCCCGTCACCACAACCATGCTGCCTTCCGACACCGTGACGTCCGCCGTATTCATCAGCGAGGAGATCCCGTTCGCCGAAAAGGTATAGCTCTTGCCGGCAACCTGCACCGTCACCGTCTGCGCCGCATCGCAGGAGAACGTAAACGCCTTTCCGCTTCCCGCCGCCTCGCCTGCCACAGCCGTTCCCGCCACGGAAACCACCGCATCCGCCGGCGCATACACGGTGGACCGGTATTTCCCGTCTTCCGCTTCGGAATCCGGTTTCAGAAGAATCCCGCTCTCTTTCAGTGCAAGGATTCTCGCGGCAAGCTCTTTTCTCGCGGCGTCCAGCAACCCGTCTTGCTGATAGTACACCGCTCCGTTGAACAAGTCTGCGTAAAGGTCCCCCACATAGTCGTTGAAATCGATCGCGACGCCGTATTTCTCCGCATATTCGTTGAGGAGATTTTCATAGACGCAGAGCATATCATAATCGTCCATGCTGTCCCGATAGGACACGAGCCGCACCGTCGCAAAGGGCTCCTCGCTCCCGTAATATTTCCCGGGATACAGCAGATAACCGTCGCCGGGCACGTCCTCATAGCGCAGCGGATTGTTATACACATCCGTATAAACTTCCTCCGTCAGGCGGAACTGGGTGTTCATGTTCACCGCATAATAGAGGTAACCGGTGATGCCCATCGCCTTTTCCATCCAGCCGGAAACGCGCATGCCGAGGGTGGAATCGTCGATGTGGAAAGTGCCGTACGGATAGGTAGGCCCCATACAGGTATAAGCCCACATATCGCCATAGGCATTTTCCGCCGCCGCGTCCTGATAGCGCTGCAACGTCGCTTCGTCGTCATAGACGCTGAAATAGGGACAGAAGGCCGCGCTGAAATCCTCCACCCAATCCGACATATAAGTGACGTTCGTGAACACGGCGGGAATGCGCAGAATGCTCTCTTTCAGAGACTCCCGGAATTCCGGGGTCATCGAGGAAAACCGCTCGTCCGTATCGATGGCGTCCGCCGCGGCCTGCAAAGTTTTGTCATACTCTCCGCCCTTTTTGAGGAACCGCTCCGCGTCCGCCGCAATCCCGTTGAAATCCGCTTCGTCGTAGGAGGAAGGATAGAAATAAGCCAGATCGAGATACCGTTTCTCCTCGGTGGAAATTTCCGCGAGAGCCAGAATGTAATCGACCACGGTCTGCGCGGCGCTCGTCAGTTTCGTCCCCTCATAGGCGAGATAGGTGCGCGGGAAATCATAGGGAATGACGATGGAATTGTAATTGTCGTTGTCGTACAGCCTCTCCGCCTCTTCGACAAATTCCTCAATCGTCCACGACCCCGCGTCCTTGATGACATAGGAATTGATCTTGTATTTCAGAAGAAAATCCACATAGGTCTGCACTTTTTCGTCCGAAGTGTCGTATTCGCCCGCCATCAGCTGTTCGCGGTAGATCAGGAAAGAGGACTGGAACGTCCGTCTCCCCTCATAGCCGAAATCCCACACTTCCACGGAAACGGGCACCTCTGTCTTTTTGCCGTCAATTTCCAGCGTAAAGGTTCCCGTATAGGTACCTGCCGCCACTCCGGTGGAATCAAATTCCACAGTGACGCCCTGATTACAGCCCGCTTCGATCACGTTCTCGCCGTATTCTTCGGCCGTTTCCATCGGAAGCAGCATATCGGGAATATAGGAACCCGACTCGTAATCCTTGTTTCCGCTGTTGTTCTTGGTCACCTGAATGTATTTCTGATGATAAACCGCGATGTTCCCGGCGGGGAATTCGTTGCCCGCGGCGTCTTTGAGCACGCCCTTCTTCAACGTATATTCCGCGGTATGATCGCTGGTGATCAGAAGCTGGGCCCCCTCATATTCGCCCTGCATCATCGACGCCGAAATTTTTGCAGGAAGTTTTTCGTAGGTGTCGTTCTTATCCGTCTGGCGAAGCACTTTCCGGGTGTTGTAAGTACTCCAGACCTCCGGTTCCGCCCCTTCGTCCGACGATTGACTGCAAGCACCCAAAAAGGTGACGCAAGCGACCATCGAAGCGAATATACACAGCAACTGCTTTTTCATTCTGTCCCTCCTTGTTTTTTTACCGTTTTATATACAATCAATAATCGGTGATTGTCTTCCAGTTGGTTTTCAGATAGCTCTGATTTGTATTGATGATCGATGCGGGAGATGTTCCCTGTAAAAGCGCTTTCATTACGGTCGTGGTAAGGCCGTTGTTCCAATAGGTACTGACTCCGCCGAGCGCATAGATCTTTGTCGGCATACTCGATTCCCAGGGCAGAATATATCCTTCGTTCAACACTTGGTTGATTGCCTTGCGGAAGGAAGTGGTGGTGATTTTCGATTCGTCATACCCCGTTGTGGGAATTACAGGAAGCATCTGCCCCTGGGTAACCTCATAAAAAATGTTCAGCCCTTCGTCCGAGTAGATGAATTTCAGAAATTCTTTGGCCGCTTCGATGTTTCTGCTGTAAGCGGGAATGCTGATGATATGGTCCTTTCCCTCACCCAGGTACGAGCCGATATGGCGGGCATCCCGTACGATCTCCACATCCTCTTCCGTCGTTCCGGCAGGCCGGTCCGCATTGTCCCCCTCTTCGGGATGCGCATCGACATATGCGACAAGCGCGCTCAGCTTTTCGTCGTTGGCCGTGTCCGCCCCCGACTGATAATAAGAAAGTTTTTCCGAAAGTGCGCTGATCACGGGCGTCTTGATATAATCGATGTTGGCGCCCTTATAGTTGCTGCCCATCTCGATTTCCAGCCAGGTGCCGTTCACGCAGAACACCGCCTGCCCCATCAGAAAATACGACTGCATATTCGTAAACGTCAGGTCTTTGGACGCTTCGTGCTGATACCCGTTTTTGTCGGAAATCAGTTCGTTCAGCACTTCCAGCGCCTTTTCCTGCCCGTCGTACGCATAGAGATTGTAAGAGGTCTCCCCCGCCGGATCCAGTCCGTTGAAGAAATTCCCGATCCCCTCCGAGCCCTCGTACTGCCCGAACCACACCGGCGCAAACGGCGTATAATACTCGTCGCTGAGGCTGTAAATAAACGGCGCCACGCCTTTCAGGTCCGCGGAAGCGGCCGTCTTGCTCTTGATCGTGTTGCAGAGATCGAACAACTCGTCCGTCGTGAGCGGCACGTCCGCATCCGTAAAGCCCAGTTTGTCCCACACGTCCTTATTGCGCACAATTCCCAGCGCGCTCTCCGCCCAGGGCAGGCCGTAATAAGCCCCGTCCACGTTGTAGAACTGCTCAAATTCCGGCTTCATCTTGTCCTTGATGGTCGAACCGTCCGAATCCGCCGTGTACACGTCGGTCAGATCGGCATACTGACAGGGATATCTGACGCCGTCCACGGAAATGCTCCCCTTATAGATGGTCTCGAAAAAGTGTCTCTGCCGGGTAATGAAAATATCCGTATCGCTCGCCAGGGACTCCATTTCCGCATAGATCGCGTCGATACCCGCGTTGCCGACCGGCTCCACGATGTCAAACGTGACGCCCGTCTTTTCCGTATACTTCTCCGCGATCGCTTTCAGCCACTCCGTACCGTAACCGAGCTTGGAAATGGTAATTTTCAGATCGGCATTTCCGCCAGGTCTGCCGGCACAGCCGATCAGCGTCCCGAAACTCAGCAACGCCGCCGCCGTAAGTGCCATCAATCGTTTGGTCCTTTTCATAAATCATCCTCCTGATTTTTCTGTTTTATCGTTCTTGACTTTCTTTGACTTTCTTTGACTTTCGTTATCGTTTTGCACGCTTTTACGCTTTCGCGTTTTTGCCGGTTTTTCCGGCCTCTTTTGCCCTTCTCCTTGTCCGTCAGCCTTTCAGACCGCCGAGGTACACTCTTTCCATGATCGTATTCTGGAAGGCGAAGAAGAGCGCCAGAACGGGAATCAGCGCGACCAGCACGCCCGCAAAATACACGGGGACGTTCGCGTCATATTTTTTCACTTCGTCATACGCATACAGCGCGTAAGACAAGTTGGGGTATTCTTTCATGTACAGGATGGTGGATTCGTAATTGTTCCAGCACCCGATGAACTGCATGATGAACAGCGCGGCGATTCCGGGCAGGGCCATAGGCAGCATGACCTTGAAAAATACCTGAAAATGATTGGCGCCGTCTATAAACGCCGCTTCCGCATAATCCCAGGACAGAGTTTTGAACGTCGCGTACATATAGAAGAAATATCCGCCGAACAGCGAGATATCCGCGACGAGAATGAGCGGATTGTTGAGCAGCCCCAGATTTTCCAGCAATTTATACATGGATCCCGCCGAGCCGTATAAGGGCAAGATGGCTACGAACAGCCCGAGATTATACATGAATCTCGTAAAACGGGACCGATAAAACACCAACACATAACAGACCATGGCGCTGGCCATAATGGACAGAAACGCGCTTCCGGATGTACGCCACACCGAATTCCAGAGAATGGAAAGAAACGTGCTTTTGGAATCGATCATCGCCAGTTCCCCGAACGCCTTGCCGAAATTCCCCCAGGCGGGATGTTCCGGCCAGGAAAACAGCCGTTTGTTGATCTGGTCTGCCGTATATGCCTGCATATCCGTTTTCAGCGCAATCAGAACGCCGAACAGGAAGAAAAAGAGAATGTACGCCGTATACAGGACAAACAGAAAAAACGCGACGGTAAAGACGATTTTACGCGACAGGGATTGCCTGACTTTGGTTCCGTGCTTTTTCATACCCGGTCACACCTCCTTTCCGTAAACGACTTTCTTGACCACCAGGGCCAGCGGGAAGGACACGATCGTCATCAGGAACCCCACCGCCGAAGCGAGATAC
>DVMZ01000015.1 GCA_018714725.1 Candidatus Scatosoma pullistercoris | reverse complement strand
AAGATAATTGACGACATTCCAGGCCCCTAAAGAGAATTCCGAATTGGGAAGAACGATCAGCAGGCCGAAAATCCCCGTCACCCCGTAAGCGGACGCGCCTACCCCGGTGAGCGCCGCATACAGACCGCCGGCCGCGCCGCCGATCACGCCTGCGACAAACGGTTTTTTATACCGCACATTGACCCCGAAAATTGCCGGCTCCGTAATACCCATGTATGCGGAGATCGCCGCGGGAACGGCCAAGGCTTTCGTTTTTCTGCTCTTCGATTTCAACGCCACCGCAAGCGCCGCCGCACCTTGCGCCACATTCGCCGCCGTGGCGATCGGCATCCAGAAATTGGCGCTTCCGTTGCCGAGAAATCCCTGTTCGATAATGTTGTACATATGATGCACGCCGGCGACAACGGTGGGCGCATAAGCCGCGCCGACCAGAAATCCCCCGATGCCGAACGGCAACGAAATCAACGCGGATGCCCCTTTCAGCACCCAGGTTTCCAAAAATCCGAATACGGGGCCGATCACCAGCAACGCCAATCCGCCCGCCACCAGCACGGAAACCAGCGGCACCACGAACAAATCCAACATCTCCGGCACCGCCGCGTGCAGTTTTTTCTCCACAAAACACATCGCCCACACCGAGAGAATGACGGGAATGACATGTCCCTGATATCCCACCAGACGGATGCTGAAAGAACCGATCGTAATCAATGCGGGCGCGGAAGCCACCGCGTCGCCGCTCCAGGCATTGACGAGATCGGGATGAATCATGATCATGCCCACCACTGCGCCGAGAAAGAGATTGCCGCCGAACACGCGCGCCGTACTCACGGCGATTAGAATGGGCAAAAAGGTGAGTGCCGCATTGCTCATCAGGTGAAAAAAGGTGTACCAGTTGGACTCCGCCATGCCGGGAATCACCCGCGTCAGTCCCTCCAACAGCCCCATCAGAAGCCCGCTGGCGACAATCGCCGGAAGGATGGGAACAAATACGTCCCCTAATGTCTTTATGAGGCGCAGAAAGACATTCTGTTTAGACGCCGCAGCCTTCTTCACCTCTTCCCTGGTACCTGCTTCAATCCCCGCCAGTCCGATAAACTCCTCGAACACCTTGTTAACCGTGCCCGTGCCGAAAATAATCTGCAACTGTCCGGACGCTTCAAAAACTCCTTTCACGCCCTCCACATTTTCCAGAGCGTTGCGGTCCGCTTTCTGATTGTCCGCTATGACCAGCCGGAGCCGCGTAGCGCAATGCGCCGCCGAAAGAATATTCTCTTTGCCGCCGATTGCGTCCAGCACTCCCTGCGCCGCCTTCCTGTAATCCATTTACCGACCTCCCGTCACGAAATCCGATCGACTCCGCCGGAAACATCTTCTCACTCCGTTCTGCTTTCCGACGATTCGCGCTTTCGCTTTTTATTGCTATTTTCTGCAAATTTCCCGAGATTATAATCTGATCGATAAAACACGCGAATTTTTTGCGTCGATCCGTCCGACCTTTTTAACTTCGGCGTTCCGATCCCCCGGCTCTTCTCCGGAAAGATAATTTTTTTAACAAATATAAATAAAGCTATTGACATGCGGTAATCTTTTTGTTATACTATTTATAATCCGTGGAAACGGAAAAGAAAAGATAGGAGAGATTTATAAATGAAAACTGCTGCAAAGGTATTTATCATCATCGGCATGATTGTCGGATTCTGGATGATTCTTCCCCTCATTTTCGGCGGCATTGCGCTCAGCCAGATGAAAACTCAGAAACCCTCAACGGGAATTTCCGTCTGCGTTTTGCTTTTCTGCAGCCTGATCGGCGGAATTTTGTTGCTCGTTTCCAAAGAAGAGGACTATATCTGAGTTTTTTCGGATAAATTTGCCCGAATCTCTGAAAAATTTCAGACAACCGACAACTCTGTCGGTTCAAACAACAAATCCCGGACCGAAACGGCTTCCGGGATTTGTTGTTTATCCGGCACTTCTTATCAGAATTTTTTACGATAACCTCAACCCTGCCTGTCGCATTTTCAATTTCAGCATCTGTCCCGACTCTGAAAACAGCTCGACGGAATTTATCTTCCGAATCTCCGCAATCCATCCCGAAAAGATTTTTTCAAAAAATCGAGCCCGGTATCATGCTACCGGGCCCGGCTTTTCGATTGTGCCTTATTTTACAGACGGGATTCAGAAAGCGGTTTATTTTTCATACGCAATACGTATCTGACGGGCGCCGAAAGGCACAAGTTTGTACTCCGGAAGGAAATACTCGCAAGAGCCGTCTTTCCAGGCTCCCCGCATCGTAAAACTGAACGGAGACACGCCGTTCTCTTCGTCGCCGGAGAAATGGAAGGGGCCGAACATATTGCGCAACGAGGACACAAGCGTAATCTCAATTTCGTTTTCCTCATTTTCCGAAAGCGCGATTTCCGCCGAATGCTCAAACAGGCAACACCCCGCCGGACGTCCGTTCACGGAAATTTCCGCGGCGGTATAGTCTCCGTCCACAAAAATCCTGGCGCGCCCCGCCCGACCCGGTACCCGGGCTGTAAAGCTGACTCTGCCTGCAAAGAAAGGAAATCCGTTTTTCTGCAGATCGGCCAGGCCGGCAGGAGGCGCCGGCGGCAGGATATTCCGCTCTCCGTCCACGGAAAAATCGCCGAGAAGATAGACGTTTTCCAGCTCGGTATCATACCAGAGGCAGTTTCTGACGCTTTCCGTCGCCTCGGGAGAATACAGCGCCCAGAATACATGCGGCCGCTCGTAAAAGTCCAGTTCCTGCACATATTCGTTGCTTCCCGTCCGCACGAACTGGGAAATGTCCGCTTCTTCGAACATGAAATCGAACGCGCTCTCCGAAAATCCGACGGAAACGCCGTTGACGGAGGAAGAGAGGTATTTCCCCTTTTCCCGGCGCAGAATAAGACGGTTCCCTTTTCCCTTCACGGAAAACGCATATTTCAAAAACAGTCTGCCGCAGTATTGCTCCCGCAAAAGCCTGTCGAACGCTTCGCAGAGAGGTTCTTCGGGGCCGTATTCCTTCCCGTCCCGGCTGATCCGCACGGTGTCCAGCGTGAGATTGTTCTCCTCCGCCCCGGCAAAGCGGAACTGTCCCGTAATGTCCTCGGCTTCTCCGTAAACGACGGGGTTTTCGCCCGGCACCGGCATCAGCAATGCGCTCTCCCCGGCTTTCAGCGTCAAAGAAGTCCCTTCCCCGACCGTCCGGAGAGAAAGCAGATCCACCCGCGAGAATCCGGCGGGGATACGGACGCGTGCGGTTTCCGGTCGGACGTTCACGAGATAGAGGAACTCAAAGCCCTCCCCTTTGCGGTAGGTATACTCCGCCTTCCCGTCCGTTTCCAGCCGGATTCTGCCGCCCGCCGCAATCTCGTCCGCCGTAACGCAGGAGCGGAGAAAATCCCAGTCGCCCCTTCTGCCGTCCGTATATTCCGGCTTTCCGGCCGCATAAATTTTGCCGCCGTTTTCCGAAAACTGTTTGAGAATCGCTTTGGTGGAAGCGGACAGGTTACGGCAATCGGGTACGATGACAAATTCGTATTCTTTGCGCCCTACCGCCAGACGGCTGCCGTCCGCCCGGCCGTGCCGCGCCAGAATGCGTTCATCCGCAATTTCATAGAGAATCCCCTTCGCGTTGAGTTCGTTCTGCAACTTTTCAAACGCGATATCCGTCTCTTTCGCCGCGTCTTCGCGGAACCGGTCGTAACGGAGATAGACGGAGGTCATGGGATTGATGACGACGCAGTTCACACAGGGTTCAGAATTGGCGAGCAACCAGCCCAGCCGCGTGAAATAGCGGTTAAAATCGGGAAATTCCTTCCACCAGGTCATGTGCGGACTGAAGCAGGGCGGATGGTCGGTTTTGCCCTGTCCCGCCAGCGAATACGCATACAGATGATGACAGAGGAAATTCACCCCGTGTACATACTGTTTTTCCGCAATCGCCTTGAGTTCTTTC
>DVMZ01000014.1 GCA_018714725.1 Candidatus Scatosoma pullistercoris | reverse complement strand
CGCATTTTCAATGGAATGAAAGAAGATATCGTACACGGGCGTCTGCACCAACACTCTGTCCCCGAGGTTTGTCACCCGTTTCACGATACTGGAAATCGCAGGCACGACGCCCGTACAAAAACTCAGCCACTCCTTTTCAAAACGAATACCGTGACGGCTTTCCCACCAGGAAATGATCGCGTCATACCAGCGATCCGGAACGATACTGTACCCGTAAATGCCCGTCGCCGCCCTCTTCTGCACCGCCTCGATAATCCCGGGCGCCGTGCGGAAATCCATATCCGCCACCCACATGGGCAATTCGTTTTCCGCCACATCCCATTTGAGCGAATCGCTGTTCCGCCTGTCCGTCAATACGTCAAAATTGTATTTCATGTATTCGCTCCTCCTTTTCTGTCTGCCCTTTTCCGGAGCCCTTCGGGGAATGATTTTTTGAGTAAACGGTTTTCCCTGTTTTCCGACCGGGCTTTCTCCCGCTTTTGCCCTTCCGAACAACGCCTGTCCGTTTTTCCGTTCTGCGCGGCAAGCAACTGCTTGCCGCGCAGAAATTCTTGACCCTGCCGGTCTATTAATCGGTTTAACCGCTTTTTACTCTTTTATTTTTCTTCTCTTTTTTCGTCCCGGATCAGCAACAGCCGCATTCCCATGACGATAAAGGGCACGAGCACCGCCTGTGCGAACAATCCGGGAAGCCCCGCCTGAATCTGCGCCCATGCGGCGGAAAAAGTCAGAGGCGAAACGCCCTGAAACACAAACGCAAGCGCCGCGAAACAAACTCTGCCCGAAACCTGCGCAAGCAATACGGCCGGGAAAGCCATCCAGCCGTTTTCGGAAATTTTTGCCGAAAACAGTCCGGAAACGGCCGCAAACACCGCAAGTTCCGCCGCCATATAGGGAAGCCGCACCGCGGCGGGCATCGGATTTCCCGTCAGCGAAGTGAACCCGAAGCTCACCAGCGGGGACAAAATCCCCACGGCCAGCCCCCAACGCCAGCCCAGAAGGCACCCGCCGAGCAATACGGGCAGATACATGGGCAGCCATTTCGCCCCGCCCTCCGCGCCGGAAACAAGATGTATAAACTGCGGCAACAGCGCCGCCAGAAGCACTATGCCCGCGGAAATCAGCGCCTTCACCGTAATCCGCGCCGCAGGCTTTACATTCTTTCTGCTCAATACCCGTTCAATCATAAAATTTCTCCTTGCTGTCCTTGACTTTGTTATTTTCTTTGTATGCGCTTTCGCGTTTATGTATCCGTTTTTTTATTGCATCCGAAGTTCTCACCCCGTCTCCTTACGCGTTTATTTTTTGCGGAACAAGGTCAGAGCGACAACCCGAAAAAAGAACTTTAACCGAATGATCGGATTGATTACACGCGTTTTTATTGCAGCCGCTGCATGAAATCCTTCATCATTTTGGACACCGGAATCTGCTGCGGGCAGACCTTTTCACAGCTGCGGCAGCCGATACAGGCACTGGGCCACTTTTCACGCGGCAGAGCGTTAAGCGCCATCGGCGCAATGAACCCGCCGCCCGTAAAACGATGTTCGTTATAGAGCTTTATAATCTCGGGAATGTCCAGCTGCCTGGGGCAATGACTGGTGCAATAGCGGCACCCCGTGCAGGGAAGCACGGAATTTCTGTACATCCCCTCCGCCAGTTCCAGAAGCGCCGTGCGCTCCTCTTTGCCGAGCGGTTTTTCCTCTTCAAACGTCCGGATATTGTCTTTCACCTGCTCAAAATCGGACATTCCCGACAAGATGACTTTCACCTCCGGAATCCCGAACAGGAAACGGAAGGCCCAGGCAGGTATGCGTTCATCGGGACGAAGCGCTTTGAGTTTTGCCTCGTCCTCCGCCGAAAGGCTGGCCAGTTTCCCGCCGCGGAGCGGCTCCATGACCCAGACGGGAATCCCGTAGCTTTTGATGAGTTCCACCTTTTCTTTTGCGTTCTGGAACGTCCAGTCCAGATAGTTGATCTGCAACTGACAAAACTCCATGAATTCCCCATATTTTTTAAGGAAACGCTCCACGACCGCATAACTGCCGTGCGCCGAAAACCCCAGATGGCGGATCCGGCCGTTTTCCTTCTGCTTTTTCAGATAGGCAAAAATTCCGTGTTTTTCGTCGAGATAAGCGTTGATATTCAGTTCGCATACATTGTGAAAAAGATAAAAATCAAAGTGGTCCACCCGGCATTTTTTCAGCTGTTCTTCAAAAATCTCCTCCACTTTGTCGATGTTGGCGAGGTCATACCCCGGAAATTTGGAGGCGAGATAAAAACTGTCGCGCGGATAAGCGGAAAGAATTTTTCCCACCGCTCTTTCGGAATTTCCCTCATGGTATCCCCATGCGGTATCGAAATAATTCACGCCGTGGCTTATGGCATAGTCGAACATCTCCGCCGCCGCGCTTTCGTCAATCTTTGCGTATTCCCCGTCGATGACGGGCAGACGCATCGTGCCGAATCCGAGCGCCGACAGCCGGAGCCCCTGAAAATCCCTGTAAATCATAAATCAACCTCCGTTTTTATTTTCTGTTTTTTATATCGCCGTTTTTTCATCAGCCGATACAAAGGAAACGGAAACCGCCGAGTCTCCCGCCGCTTCCGCCAGTCCTGCCGCATTCCCGATTTTTCCGATCCGGGTATAGCTGTAAGAAGTGGAAAAACTCTCATAAAACAGCACGAGGCAGGAATCTCCGTAAAGCATCAGATCTCCCGCTTCAATCCGGCCCGGACGATAAGCGTCCGTCGGCAGAGCCACATCCAGGTATTTGTATTTCTCATTCCCGTTCAGTTCGTTCATCGTCATGGTGACGGGCAATAGCGCCATGAACGCCCGGGCGGTTTCGTTGTCCGCAAGCGTCGCCGAAAAAATTTTATCCCCTATGCCGATTTCTACTTTCATTTCCGTTTCCTCCGATCCGGAATTTTCCGAGGACGAGCCGCCCGGGCCCGGAGCTTCGCCTGCGGATTCCTCCGAATCGGCATACCCCGAAACGCTCTCCGGGGCGCCGTCCGGAAGAGAAGCATTTTCCGCGCACCCGGACAAAGCAGACCCCGCGCAACAAATTCCCGCGGCCAGCCATGCCGTCAGAGACAGTTTTGCAAAAATTTCCCGAAAAGAGGATTTTTTCATGGAATCTCCTTTCCCTGCCTGCGCCCGGTTATGGTTATATTATACGGCCGGATTCCGCGTTTCCCGTTTACGGCAGAAATCGCACTCCGTCACATGGGAACACGCCTCCTTTGTTTCATTGCGGCGGACAATCCGCGTTTTCGAGGGATCGATTTTGTCCTTTTCCAGAATGATCTCCCCGAAGTCATCCGCGCAAATACAGCCCGACAAAGGGTTTTTCACGCTGTCCACCCGGCCCGAAATTTCCGCCTGCACCGACGAATATTCAAACGCCAGCGTCGTATCGATGAGTTTGCAGTTCTTCATCACAAGGTCCTCCACATAACACAACCCCTGAAGGCTCTCGATCGTGCAGTTGATCAACGTCAGGCGCTTTGCGTTCCAGCCGAGATATTCTCCCGAAATTACAGAATCGTGAACGGTGACGTCCTCGCTGTTCCAGAAAGCATCCTTGGTGAGCAGCCGGGCATTTTTAAGCACGATCCGCTTCGCCCCGTCAAACGCATAATTTCCCACCAGGGTAAAGTCCCCGATCTGCATATCTTCGCAGTTCATCGCGAAATAGTCCCCTTTGGCGGTGATCCGGTTCAGCCTTACGTTTTTACAGCTCCAGAGCGTCTCCTGCGCGTTCGGAAGCGCGACATTCGTCAGCGTAAGTCCGTTGCAACGCCGGAAATTTTTGGGGGCCTCGACCACGCAATCGGTCATTTCCAGATCGTCGGTATACCAGATGCCTGCCCGGGCCATTTCAAAAAGAGTACAATTCTGAACCCGGATGTGTTTCCCGTACCAGAGCGGATATTTCCATTCAAACA
>DVMZ01000116.1 GCA_018714725.1 Candidatus Scatosoma pullistercoris | reverse complement strand
TTCCTGCATTACATAATCGGGTTCCAGCGTTCCGCGCTTGACGAATTTGAGTATGTTCACAAGGAGCTCTTCCCGGCATTCGAGGATATACATCTTTCTCCCGTTGTTGCCTCCGACCAGAACATACAGGAAAAATTTCCCTTCCGCAGGCTCCGGATTGGGCGTGACGATCTCCTGTTTGACACCCGGATCGGCGCGAAGACGATCATAGCTATCATTGTCCACGTCGCCGAGTTGCAGGATCTCCGCAGAATCGATACGGACAACCAGCTTTCTGCGATTGATATTGAACACTTTTGCAATCCGCAATTCTCCGGAAACAAAGGTATAATCGTAACTGACGTTCACCCGCTTTTTCATCGAATAGAGAAAGAACCAGAGCAATCCGAAAAAGACCATCTGCGTTCCCGATAAAAACGCCCAGCTGCGGGCAAAGCCGATCGCCTCCGCAATCTGCTCCGCAGTGATATCCTCGGTAGGCTGCGCCTTTGAAAAGGAAGTGAGGATATTGGGAATGAAAATCAGCAGACAAATAATGCCAAGAATCAGCACAATCCATGAAATGACATTGAGCACTTTATACGTCTTAGACGCTTTTGCCTGTTTCTGATTGACGGCGCTCTCTTCGTATAAAACGTCCATAAATAAATTCCTCCCGTTCACGGCAACCCGCACAACCGGACGCGCACTCCCAATCGGAGAATACGCGCCCCTTCTTTCCGCGGAGTTACCGCTGCGTCAGATTTCCAGTTTTCCTTCGTAGACGGTTTTGACATTGCCCATCAGTTCCACGTCCCCGTCCGAATGATAGTTGACGACGAGATCTCCGCCGCGAAGTTTGACCGTTACATTGGTATCCTGCTCGCAATAACCGCCCAGCACGGCCGCGACGACTGCCGCCGCCGCACCCGTCCCGCACGACCAGGTCTCTCCGTTTCCGCGCTCCCATACCCGCATCTTGATCGTCACCTTATTGACAACGCGGATAAATTCCACATTGATGCGTTCCGGGAAATATTCGCAGTTTTCAAACTCCGGGCCCACCGTTTCCAGCGGCACGGCGTCCACTTTCTCGCTGAACACGACGCAGTGCGGATTTCCGATGTTGACCAGCGTGATCTTATAATCCTTTCCGCCGATCGTGACGGGCTTCCCGACAATGCGTTCCTCGTTCCAGACGGAGGGAATCTTTGCGCCGGCAAGTTCCGCTTTGCCGAGATTGACGCTGGCGGAATTGACCTTTCCGCTGAACGAATACACCTTGACTTCATTCACCCCGCGCGCCGTTTCGATGCGCATATCCCGGCGGGGTACGATCCCCTTTTCATAGAGATATTTTCCGACGCAACGGATGGCATTGCCGCCCGCCAGTCCCTCCGATCCGTCTTTGTTGAAAATCCGCATCTTCGCGTCCGCAACCGAGGAATTTTCGATCAGCACGATTCCGTCGCCGCCGATTCCGTAATGGGGATTGACATAATTGACCGCAATCGATTCGGGACAGGTAATCTTTCCGTCGCGATTATCAAAATAGATATAGTCGTTCCCGCACGACTGCATCTTCGTAAAGGAAAGCTGCATCTTTTCTTTCCGGAGATGATTGATGTCCACCAGTTCGGTGTTGTCCTCGGTGAACTTACTGGCGATGATGTCCGCCAGCGCATTGGCCGTATCGAGCGCCGTCAGCACCGTGATACCGAGCAGAATGGCGTGATGATGCAACCGGATGAAATCGTTGATGGATTCCATGTCCGTTTTGCCGGTATAGACGATATAGTCGATTTTCCCCTCGTCCATCAGCCGGATGACGCTGTCCGTCGCAGACAGCCTGTCCACCACCGTGACGTCGATGCCGAGATCGGAAATCACCTTGGCCGTCCCCTTGGTCGCATACATCGTACAGCCGAGATCGCCGAATTTCTTGGCGATCGAAACGATGTCGAACTTATCCTGATCGTTGACCGTCATATACACGCCGACCGGGCGCTGTTCGGAAGGATGACACATCTTGAATCCCGCGGAAACAAGCCCCTTGAACATCGCCTCTTCGATCGTCTTGCCGATTCCGAGCACTTCGCCCGTCGATTTCATCTGCGGACCCAGCTGGGAATTGACGTCGTTGAGCTTTTCAAAACTGAACACGGGCACCTTTACCGCCACATACGGCGACGAAGGGTACAACCCCGTTCCGTAACCGAGCTTTTTCAGCTTTGCCCCCACGATGATTTTCGTGGCGAGCTCCACCATCGGCACACCCGTTACTTTGGAAATATAGGGCACGGTACGCGAAGCGCGGGGGTTGACCTCGATGACATAGAGCTGACCCCGATAGATCAGATACTGAATATTGATGAGGCCTTTTGTTTTCAGTTCCAGCGTGAGTTGCGTGGACACCTCGATAATCCGCTCCAACATCGTATCTTCGAGGTTGTACGGCGGATAGACGGCGATGGAATCGCCCGAATGAATGCCCGTCCTCTCAATGTGCTGCATGATGCCGGGAATGAGTACGTCCGTTCCGTCCGAAATGGCGTCCACTTCCAGCTCCGTGCCCATGAGATATTTATCGCACAGGACGGGGTTTTCAATCCCCTGCGCCAGAATGACGTCCATATACCGGCAGACGTCTTCCTCCGTGAACGCAATCGTCATATTCTGACCGCCGATGACGTACGACGGGCGCAGAAGCACGGGATATTCCAGCTTCTTCGCCGCGGCAAGCGCCTCTTCTTTGGTCATGACCGTGATCGCTTTCGGCCGGGGAATGGAATACTTTTCGAGCAGAGCTTCAAAGCGCTCCCGATCCTCCGCCATATCCACGCTGTCCGCCGAAGTGCCGAGAATCCGGATGCCGTGCGAAGCGAAATAAGCGCAGAGATTGATGGCCGTCTGTCCGCCGAACGTGATGATCACGCCGTACGGTTTTTCCACGTCGATGACGTGCTGCACGTCTTCGGGCGTCAACGATTCAAAATACAGCCGGTCGGCCGTATCGAAGTCGGTGGAAACCGTCTCCGGATTGTTGTTGATGATGACCACTTCGTATCCGAGCTCTTTCAGCGTCCATACGCAATGCACGGAAGAATAGTCGAACTCGATTCCCTGTCCGATCCGTATAGGACCGGAACCGATGACGATAATCCGTTTTTTGGTACTCCGCTGCACGAAAGGCTTCGCCTCGTCGTGACCGGCTTCGTCATAGGTGGAATAGAAATACGGCGTCGAAGCGGAGAATTCCGCCGCGCAGGTATCGACCATCTTGAATACGGCTTTCTTATGATACGGCACTTTTTTGCCGCTGAAACGCTCGATATCCTTATCGAGATAGCCGAGCCGCTTGCCCTCTTCGTACAGCGCACGGGACAGAGCAGCCCCCTGCGAAAGTTTTTCCTCGTAATGAACGAGATTGAGAAGTTTGTTGAGGAACCAACGATCGATTTTGGTAATCGAATAAATTTCGTCGACCGAAATTCCCTTTTTCAGAGATTCATAGACGACAAACAGCCGTTCGTCCGTAAGTTCCGGCAATTTGGCGAGAAGCTGTTCCCGCGTATAATCGACGAATTTTTTATGATTGAGCGTGGTAAGGGAAATTTCCGCGCCGCGGACCGCTTTCATGATTGCCATTTCAAACGAAGTGCCGATCGCCATCACTTCGCCCGTCGCCTTCATCCGCGTGCCCAGTTCCCGTTTCGCATACAGGAATTTGTCGAACGGCCACTTGGGCAGTTTGACGACGACATAGTCGAGCGTCGGTTCAAAACAGGCAAACGTCTTTCCCGTCACGTCGTTGCGGATTTCGTCCAGCGTGTACCCGAGCGCGATTTTCGTCGCCACTTTCGCAATGGGATACCCCGTCGCCTTGGAAGCGAGCGCGGAAGAACGGCTCACCCTCGGGTTGACTTCTATCACGGAATATTCAAAAGAATCGGGATTGAGCGCATACTGCACGTTACAGCCGCCTTCGATACCCAGTTCGGTGATGATGGCGAGCGAAGCGCTGCGGAGCATCTGATATTCCTTGTCCGCCAGAGTGACAGCCGGAGCGATGACCACCGAATCCCCCGTATGAATGCCCACGGGGTCGAAGTTTTCCATCGAACAGACGGTAAGCACATTGCCCGCACCGTCCCGGAGCACTTCAAATTCGATTTCCTTCCAGCCGCCGATGTATTTTTCGATGAGTACCTGCGTGATCGGGGAAAGCATAAGCCCGTTGTGAGCGATCAGCCGGAGTTCCTCTTCATCGTGTGCGACGCCGCCGCCCGCGCCACCCAAAGTATAAGCCGGCCGGACGATGACGGGATATTTGAGCCGCTCCGCAATCGCCACGCATTCCTCCACCGTATAAGCGATGTCGGAGGGAACGCAGGGCTGATGAATTTTCTCCATCGTCTCTTTGAACAGTTCGCGGTCCTCCGAGCGGTCGATTGCGTCGAGTTTGGTGCCGATGAGCCTGACCCCGTGCTTTTCGAGAAATCCCGATTTCGCCAGTTTGCAACCCATCGTGAGACCCGTCTGACCGCCAAGCGAGGCCAGAAGGCTGTCCGGTTTTTCTTTGATAATGATCCGTTTGAGGCTCTCTTCCGTCAGCGGTTCGAGATAAATCTCGTCCGCCAGCGCGTTGTCCGTCATGATCGTCGCGGGGTTGGAATTGCAAAGGACGACGTTGATCCCCTCGCTTTTCAGCACCCGGCAGGCCTGTGCGCCCGCATAGTCGAATTCCGCGGCCTGACCGATGACGATGGGTCCCGAACCGATGACCAGCACTTTTTTGATATCGCTTCTCTTAGGCATGGCTCTTCTCCTTTTCCATGTTCGCCATAAAGCGGTCGAACAGGAAGTTTGCGTCGTGCGGTCCGCCGCACGCTTCCGGGTGGAACTGCACCGTAAAAGCGCCGATCTCGTCGTAATCCACCCCTTCGCAGGTGTTGTCGTTTGCGTTCACGAAGCTGATTTTGCCGTTTTTCACCGTCTGCGAAAGCACTTCATAGCCGTGATTCTGGCTGGAAATGTACACGCGGCCCGTTTCAACGTTCTTCACCGGCTGATTGCTGCCGCGGTGTCCGTATTTCATCTTGCCCGTCTTTCCGCCCATTGCCAGCGCAAACAGCTGATGGCCGAGACAGATTCCGAAGATCGGCTTTTTGCCCGCAAGTTTTTTGAGCTCCCCGATGATTTCCGTATTCTCTTCCGGATCGCCGGGGCTGTTCGTGAGCATAATTCCGTCCGGATCGAGCGCGAGAATCTGCTCCGCCGTATAAAAGGACGGAACGCGGAAAACGCGGCAGCCGCGTTTCACCAGCTCCCGCACAATATTTTCTTTACAGCCGAAATCCCAGAGCGCAACGGTGAACTTCGCGCCCGGGGCTTCGTATTTCATCACTTCCGGACAAGTCACCGACCGCACGGCGTTCCGCACGCGATAAGCCGCAATCTCCGACTGTTTGGCCGTATCTTCGCCCGACACCGGCTTTGAGGAAATGCAGGCGTTCATGACGCCCGTCTCCCGGACGATACGCGTCAGCTCCCGCGTGTCGATTCCGTAAATCCCGATGATCCCCTCTTTTTTCAGGTACTCGTCCAATTTTCCCTCCGAACGGAAATTGGAGGGCTGTTCGCACCATTCCCGCACCACATAAGCGGATACCCAGGATTTTTTGCTTTCAAAATCCTCGGGAATCACGCCGTAGTTGCCGATGAGCGGAAAGGTCTGCGTGACGATCTGCCCGTAATAACTGGGATCGGTCAGGGTTTCGAGATACCCCGTCATCCCCGTCGTGAACACGAGCTCGCCCACCGTCTCGCCGTCCGCGCCGAAACGGTAACCTTCAAATACTTTTCCGTTCTGCAGCGTCAGATAAACTTTGGTTTTCTTCATAGATTTCCTTCGTCTTGTTTCGTTTATTTTCTTCCCGGATTTTTCAGATTCCGAAAAACCCGAATAATTCCGAACGATTTTGCTACAAATTGACGGCATTCCGGCGGACGTTTCGCACGCTCCCGGCTTTCTCCGCCGTCTTTTCTTTTTACCTGCTTTGTCTGCGGCCTCTTTTAATCCCGCATGAGTTTACACATCACGGCTTTCTGCGCGTGCAGCCGGTTTTCCGCCTCGTCGAAAATTTCCCCGGCGTGCGCTTCCAGCACCTCCTCGGTGATCTCCTCGCCGCGGTGCGCGGGCAGACAGTGCAGAACCATCGCGTCTTTCGCCCCGCAAGCCATGACCTCTGCGTTGATCTGATACCCGCGGAACGCTTTTTCACGCTGGGCCTTTTCCTCTTCCTGTCCCATGGAAGCCCAGACGTCCGTATAAAACACATCCGCCCCTTCGGCGGCCTTCTTCACGTCAGTCGTCATTTCAAACGCGTCTCCGTATTCCTTGGCCCATTCCAGAAGCGCGGCGTCCGGTTCATACCCCTTCGGACAGGCGATGGAAAATTTCATGCCCGTTTTCAGCGCGCCGACCATCAGCGAATTCGCCATATTGTTGCCGTCGCCGACAAAACACATTTTCAGCCCCTTGAACGAGCCCTTGTATTCCCGGATCGTCATCAGATCGGCGAGCACCTGGCAGGGATGGCAATAGTCGGTGAGCGCATTGATCACCGGAATACTGCCGTATTTTGCAAAATCCTCCACTTCGCTCTGCGCAAACGTGCGGATCATCAGTCCGTCGAGATAGCGCGACAATACGCGCGCCGTATCCTTCACGGGCTCGCCTCTGCCCAGCTGGAGATCACGGTCGGACAAAAAGAGCGCATATCCGCCAAGCTCATACATCCCCACTTCGAAGGATACCCGCGTTCTCGTCGAGGATTTCTGAAAAATCATGCCGAGCTTTTTGCCCTTCAGATAATCCTTGTGTATATTGTTCTTTCTCTCGAATTTGAGCTGATCCGCCAGATTGAGAATCCCCAGAATCTCCTCCCGCGACAAATCCCCGAGTTTGAGCAAATGTTTCATTTCGCAACCACCTCCATAACCTCGTTCAATATTTTCAGACCTTCGTCCATTTCCGTCTTTTTGATCGTCAGGGGCGGAAGCAAACGCAATCTGTCGTGCGCCGTCAATACCAACAGCCCCTTTTCCACACATTTTTCCGCAATCTCGCGCACCGACGCTTTCCCGTTCGTCCTGACTCCGATCATCAGGCCCAGTCCCGTCACTTCTTCGACGCCGGGCATCTTGGAAAGAAATGTTCTCAGATATTCGCCTTTCGCACGCACTTCGAGGAAGAGCTCCTCGTTCAGCCGCTCCACGATACTGACCGCTCCGGCGCAAGCGACGGGATTGCCGCCGAACGTGGAACCGTTGTCGCCGTAGCCGAATGCGTCTTTCGTCTTTTCAAACAACAGACAGGCGCCGATCGGAAGCCCTCCGCCCAATCCCTTCGCCGTTGTAATTATGTCCGGCATAATACCGTATCCCTGATAAGCATACATATAGCCCGTTCTGCCGTTTCCCGTCTGCACTTCATCGATAATCACCAGAATATCCCGCGCCTGACAATATTCGGTAATCTGCCTGACAAAGTTCTTATCCAGCACATGTACGCCGCTTTCCCCCTGAATCAGTTCCATCATGACGGCGCAGGTCTTGTCCGTTATTTTTTCTTTCACCGACTCAAAATCGGGACGGGCATACACGAACCCGCCGGGGAAAGGCCCGAAAAACTTATGAAACTCCTCTTGACCCGTCGCGGCAAGCGTCGCCAGCGTCCTGCCGTG
>DVMZ01000115.1 GCA_018714725.1 Candidatus Scatosoma pullistercoris | reverse complement strand
TGCTTGTAAGGCAAGTGCTCTCCCAGCTGAGCTATAGTCCCATTTTGGAGCGGGTGAAGGGGATCGAACCCTCACAGCCGGCTTGGAAGGCCGGAACTCTACCATTGAGCTACACCCGCATATTTTTGGTGACCCATAGGGGAATCGAACCCCTGTTACCACCGTGAAAGGGTGGTGTCTTAACCGCTTGACCATGGGGCCATGGCTGCGCGCACTTGGCGCGGTTCACGCAGTTTTCCGCGTTTATTTGCAATGGTAGCGGCGATGAGATTCGAACTTATGACCTATCGGGTATGAACCGATCGCTCTAACCAACTAAGCTACGCCGCCATGTGGTTGCGGGGGCAGGATTCGAACTTGCGACCTTCGGGTTATGAGCCCGACGAGCTACCTGACTGCTCCACCCCGCGATATGATGGCCTCTTTTTTCTCGCGATTCCGCCGGAGTTTCCGACGTTCTCGCAATCAAAAGAGCTAATATATAATACTAAATATCCGGCGATTTGTCAACTGTTTTTTCGTGTATTTTCAAAAAAAGTCAAAAAATTTTTCGTCGGAAGAAAACAGGACAAATTCATATTTTTCCGGCTTGTATTTTCACTGCTCCTCTTCGTCGTCAAAACGGTTCTGGAGGAATTTCTGCGCGTTATATCCCTGTCTGTAAATCAGATAGGTCATGACGCGGGGCGCAGAAAAATCTCTTAAAGGCACCTCTTCCAGCCTTCCGCTTTTCAGCTCGGCACGGATGAGTTTATAGGGGAGGAAGCTGTACCCGAGCCCCTGTTCGAGGAAGGGGAACAATTTGGACGAGTTGTCCACTTCCAGCCGGAACACATAATTTTCGGGGAAGAGCGAGCGGATGAACGCGCCGACGTCGCTCAGCGCAAAGTTGCACATCAGATAGGGGATATGCGTCAGCCGGTCCTGCGTGATTCCTTCGGGATATTCATTGGCGCCTTTGCCGGTGACGAGCACCAGTCTGTCGCTGTCAAACACTTCGCAGACAAAACCCGTCTTTTTGAGGGGGACGGAGGAAAACACGAGATCGAGCACGTTGTCCTGGAGAAGCTGAATGAGATCGAGCGAATGGCCCAGCGTCAGGCGGATAGACGTTTCGTTGTTGTCCCGCAGACATTTTTCAATGAACGGGCGCACATAACACTCGTAAGTGGCGTTGATGGCGCCGATTGAAAATTTACGGGTGTAGGCGGACGCGGCGTTCATTTCCTCGATCGAAGTTTCCTGAAGCTCGATGATGCGTTCCGCATACCCTAAAAAGATTTTACCTTCTTCCGTCAGTTTCACCGATTTGGAACCGCGGGTAAACAGCCGCTTTCCCACTTCTTTTTCCAGTTCGCTGACCCGGTTGGTGACGGTGGATTGCGCAATGCCCATTTTTCCTGCCGCCAGAGTGAAATTTTTCACTTTCGATAAAAAAATAAATGTTTTGAGCTCTTCAGTATTCATAGAAAAAAGTGATTATCCTGTATCAAATTATCTATTCAATAAATTAATTATAACATGTCCGCTTTTGAAAAGCAAGCGAAATAAGGCGCAGATATATATTTTTTTCGGCGGGAAACAGCGGGTGTGAAGATTGACAAATCCGGCGGAAAAGAGTATACTGAAAGCAATGCAGAATCATAAGGCGGGTTTATCATGGAACGGGAAGAAATATTCAGCCGGGTGCAGGCAATAAAAGCGGAAATCGCGTCGGGCAATCCCTTGGGGGAGCGGGTGACGCTGGTTGCGGCCACAAAGATGCAGACGCCCGAGGCGATCAATGCGGCGATTGAGGCCGGCGTGGACGCCGTGGCGGAGAACAAAGTGCAGGAATTTCGCGAAAAAAATTCGTTGGTTCAACCCTGCCCCCGTCATTTTATCGGACATTTGCAGATGAACAAAGTGAAATATCTGGTGGGGGAGATCGGGCTGTTTCATTCCTGTGACCGCGACGAGCTGGCTGCGGAGCTCTCCCGCCTGTCGGTAAAGCACGGCGTGGTCTCCGAGATCCTGATACAGGTGAACATAGGCCGGGAGGCAAGCAAAGGCGGATATGCTCCGGAATTTGCGGAAGAGGCGTTTTGCCGGTTGCGGGAGACGCCGGGACTGAAAGTGCGCGGCTTTATGGCGATGCTGCCCGATTCGGACGATCAGGCGCTGCTCGGCGGCCTTGCGGATGAAATGCGCGCGCTGTATGAGGAAGCAAAGCGCTCTGACCCCGGGATCTCTTTTTTGTCTATGGGGATGAGCGGGGATTATCGGCTGTGCATTGCGCACGGGAGCAACATGATCCGTCTGGGTTCGACGATTTTCGGCGCGAGGGAGTATTCGCGGTAAAAAGAAGCGGCGCCGGCGGTGCGGAAAACGGGAAAATCAGAATGTCGGTGCAAGGAGTTGTCCGGCATTTTCCGCAACGTATTTTTTGTCTCCCAATGGCGGTTGCGTTCGATTTGCCGATGAGATTTCGGCGGGGCGTGTCTGTATCCGGCAAAAAAGGAGCGTATGCGTTGAAATTGCGGCGCATATCGTCAAAAGTTGCGTCCGTTTCTTCAAACGCAACCGAAATGTTCTTGAAATTGCCTGATGTTCCGGATATAATAAAGTCACTGAAAAAAGCGAAGGAGACGGAAGGATATGAGTTTCGGAAATAACGTTCTTTTTTATCGGAAGAAGTACTCGATTACGCAGGAAGCGTTGGCGGAAAAGTTGTCTGTCACCCGGCAGACGGTTTCCCGGTGGGAGACGGACAGCGCTTTTCCCGAAATGGAAAAGCTGATTGTATTGTGCGAATTGTTTTCGTGCGATATGGAGACGCTGGTGCGCGGAGACGCCGAGGCGAAGGACGCGGGAGAACACGAAGTCAATCTCGAAGCGTATGACCGGCATATGAATGCCTTTGCGGCGCAGATTACGGCGGGAGTATGTCTGATTCTTGCGGGATTGGTCACCATTTTGTTTATGTTTTCCGCGGGCATAAAAGAATCGGTCGGCGCGGCGGTCTTTCTCGGGTTTGTCGCCGTCGCGGTGGCGATTTTTGTGGCGGGCGGCGTCGCGCACGGAAATTTCCGGCAGGACAATCCGCGCATGGAAAAGTATCCGGAAGAAAAAGTGCGCGCCTTTCGCAGAAAATTACCGTTTCTGATCGCGGGGGCAACAGCCCTTATTCTCGTCGGCCTTGTCGCCGCGGTGGCGATGACGGGAGAGGACGGGTACGCGCCCGAAGGCTTTACAGTGGAGACGTGGGAGTATTTGGCCGGCGCTGTCTTTATGAGCACCGTCGCGGCGGCGGTAGGCATTTATGTCTGCACGGGGATGCTTTCGGCAAAGTATGACGTAAAGGGGTATAACCGGGAATGCCGCGAGGACGATCTGCCCGGCGCGGAGCCGGAGAACGAGGGCGAAAAAAGCGAAAACCGGAAAAAATCCGAGCGCATTTCTTCCGCGGTCTGCGGGGTGATAATGATGGTCGCCACGATCGTCTATTTGTTGCTCGGTTTTCTGAAAAACCTGTGGCATCCCGGTTGGGTGTGTTTTGTGGCGGGCGGCATATTTTGCGGAATTGTCAACGTCATCGTAAACGCCGTTTATCATGACTGAAAGAGGAGCGAATTCTTTTCAGGTTGGCAAAAATACAAAGAAAAACGGAAAGGCGGAAGAACGATTCCGCCTTTTTTAGTATGGAGCAAAGAATCGAAAGATTCGCGGAAATATTTCCGCCGCTGAAGCAGGATTCGTGTGAGGAGGTCGGGACGGAAAGATAAAAAAGAGGTGATAAAAAAGAAAGGAGGGGCGGAGAAATTGACAAATCCGGTCGCGTGTGATACAATGAATAAGAAAAACAAGGGCGTTGTTTGCCCTGTCGCAAGGCTTTCCGGCGTAAAATCAAGCTGAAAGAACGGCGCGTTTCGGATACAGGAACATGAAGGAAAACACAGAAAATACGGAAAAAACAGAAGCCGCGGAAGAAACAGAACTCGCGGAAGAAAGAAAAACCGGACAAAAGAGGCGGAAGAAACTCAGCGGCAGAAAGAAACTCGCCATTGCCCTGGCGGCGTTTGTGCTGTTTGTCGGCGGGGTGCTGGGCGGATTACAGCTCGGCGTTGTCTGGGCGGACAAAACCTGGGTGCACTGGCGGCCGGATTATGAAAAGACGGACATCACCGCCGTGCTGGATAAAGCGGAACTGACCGATGAGGATTATGAACTGCTGTACAGGCAGACGGGGTTGACGAAACTCGGAATTGACGGATTGCTGGAAGCAGGCAAAAAAAGTCAGATCCTGAAAATTCAGGAATTTTATTTTGAGGAACATTCCGTCAGTTGCGAACGGTTCAATCCGTTCACTTACAGCGAAAAGCTGGACGACATTATTCCGTTGGCAGAGCTGGAGGACGGGGACATCGTGGTTACGGCGACGACGCATGTTTCCGGTTGGCGGCTGGGTCATGCCGCCCTGGTGGTGGACGGCAGTCAGAAAAAACTCGCGGAGGCTTTCGGCCCCGGCGATCTGAGCGAACTCACCTATATTTCCTCCTTTACCGATCTTGCCGACATTATGATTCTCCGCCCGAAATTTTCACAAGAGTTCCGGAGCGAAGTGGCCGCATATGCGCAGGAAAACCTCATCGGCGTTCCGTATAGTTTTGCGACGGGGATTCTGTCCCCCAAATACCGCGAAGGGAAATTCACCGATACGCAGTGCGCGCATCTGGTCTGGTATGCGTATAAACACTTCGGGGTGGATCTCGATTCCAATGGCGGATTGGTCGTAACGCCGCCGGAGATAGCCAATTCCCCGTATGTGGAAGTGGTACAGATTTACGGATTCGATCCCGTGAAACTCTGGAAATAGGCGCTGCGGGCGAGGGGCCGCCGGACGGCGGGACAAAGAAATAAAGGGGGCGACGGAAATGCGGACGGAAGAGAAACCATCGGAAGCCTATACGATGATTACGGGGGCCACGGGCGGACTGGGC
>DVMZ01000114.1 GCA_018714725.1 Candidatus Scatosoma pullistercoris | reverse complement strand
TTTCGTTTGGGGGGATTTCTGCGACTGGTATATCGAGCTGTCCAAACCGGCGCTCTACGGCGATGACGAGGAAAAGAAACTGGGCACCTTGTCCGTCCTCTGTTTCGTGCTGGAAAACGCGCTCAAACTGTTGCATCCCTTCATTCCTTTCGTCACGGAGGAAATTTATCGGAATTTCCCCGGAAGGGCGAAGAAGGACAGCATCATGGTTTCCGCGTTCCCCCGTTACAATTCCCGCATGGCGTACAAAAAGGAAGCAAAATCGTTTGAGGGGGTTATGGAGATCATCAAGGCGGTGCGCGCCATGCGCAAGAATGCCGATTGCCCGCCTTCGAGAAAGGTCGAGCTGTATCTCGTCACGGAGAGCAAGCGCCTGATTCAGCTCAACCGCGACAGTATCATGAAACTTTCCGGCGCCTCTCAGATCCGGTTTGCGGACAGCGGCGCGGCGGTGGAGGGCAAGACGGTTTCCCAGGCGACGGAAATCGCACAGATTTATATCCCGCTCGGAGAGCTGGTGGATATCGAAAAGGAAAAGGCCCGCCTGCAGGCGGAAATCGAACGGGTGAAAGGGGAAATCGAACGCGCCGACGGAAAGCTCGCCAACCGGGATTTCGTCGCGAAGGCTCCGAAAAAACTCGTGGACAACGAGCGGGAAAAGCTGGAAAAGTATCGGGATATGAAAGAAAAGTTTGAAAGGCAGCTGGCCGAACTGTCCTGAGCATTTTTGCGGACATTGCGGAGGCGGGGTCGGATTTCCGACCCCGCTTCCGCGTTTTCGCCGCGCGAAGTGCTGAATTTCCGTCGGGAACGGGGCCCCGCTTTCCGCGCGGCGGAGAGCGGAACCCCGGGTTCGGTCACGGCCGGTGATGTGTACCCCAAAAGTCAGACGTTTTTGGAGGGACGCCCCGCGGCGCCCGTTTTTTTCAATATCGCGCAATTGTATTTTGCCGGGGGGCGGAAGAATACGGGCCGGAAGCGGAATTCTTTGTTTTTTCCGCGGTGTCGGGTTGACAAACGGGAAAGATTGTGATAAAATTCATATACATACTTCTGACACGGACTGCAATCAGAATTTTTGATATTCCGCAAGGAGAATTTGTCGGATGATTTTTGGCAGACACATCAATCGTTATTATCTGAAATATTCCTGGGTTTTGCTTCTCGGCCTGGTTGCGCTTGTCCTCGTGGATTATTTCCAGCTGGAAGTTCCCGAGCTGTACCGCATGGTGGTCAACGGCATGAATACGGGTTCCGTGGAAGTGAACGGGGAACTTGTCCCGTTCGATCTGGATTTTCTGCTGGACGAAATCTGCCGCCCCTTTGTGATCATCATTCTCGTGATGGTGACGGGGCGGTTTGTCTGGCGCGTCTGCTTTTTCGGGTCGGGCATCCGCGTGGAGACAGACCTCAGAAATCGCATGTTCGCCCGCTGCAAGGATTTGTCGCAACAGTATTATCAGGTCAACAAAGTCGGAAATCTGATGTCCCTTTTCACCAACGATCTGGAAACGGTGCAGGACTGTTTCGGGTCGGGCATCCTCATGTTCTGCGACGCGGCCTTTCTCGGCGGGCTGACGGTGGTCAAGATGTGGCGGATGGACGTCCGGCTCACCCTTCTGGCGTTCATTCCCATGGCCCTGCTGCTGTTCGGCGGCGTCATTATCGGGAAGTATATGACGAAAAAATGGGAAGTCCGGCAGGCGGCGTTTTCCGATCTGTCCGATTTCTCCCAGGAGAGCTTTTCCGGCATCGCCGTCATCAAGGCGTTCGTGAAAGAAGCCAAAGAACTGCTCGCCTTCCGCCTCCTCAACAAGAAGAATGAGGAAGTCAACGTCGAATATACCAAGGCTTCCACGCTTTTGGGAATTACGGTCACCCTGCTGGTCGAATCGGTGGTGTGCATTATCCTCGGCTACGGCGGGTATCTCGTCTATCGCGGGGCGTTCAATGCCGGACAGCTGGTGGAATACATCGGCTATTTCACGGCGATGGTCTGGCCTGTGATGGCGGTTTCCCAGCTCATCGAAATGTATTCCCGTGGCAGGGCGTCTCTCAACCGGATCGGAGAATTGCTGGACGCGAAACAGGATGTGGCCGACCGCCCCGATGTGGAGGCGCTGGCTCCGGAGACGATCGAGGGAAAAAATCGAGTTCCGGCACCTGACCTTCCGTTATCCCGGCGGGGAATTCGACGTGCTTTCCGACGTCTCCTTCACGATCGAGCCGGGCGAAAACGTCGGCCTTGTAGGCAAGACGGGTTCGGGAAAAACGACGATCGTCGATCTGATTCTGCGCACTTACAACGTCCCGGACGGCACGGTATTCATCGACGGGCACGACGTGAACGAGCTGCCCATCCGCTGTGTGCGCGGGGCGGCAGCGTATGTGCCGCAGGACAATTTTCTCTTCAGCGACACCGTGGAAAACAACATCGCGTTCGCCTGCGACGAAAGGGGCGGCGAGGAGCAGGAAGAGGCAGCCAGGGAAGCGGCGAAGCTGGCCGCGGTGCACGATAACATCGCCGGATTCAAAGACGGTTACCGCACCGTGCTGGGCGAGCGCGGCGTCACCGTTTCGGGCGGGCAGAAACAGCGTATTTCCATTGCCCGCGCGCTGATGAAACAGGCAAAAATCCTCATTCTGGACGATTCCGTCTCCGCCGTGGACACCAAGACGGAACAGGCAATTCTCGAAAATCTCCGGAAAAACCGGGCGGGGCTGACCACCATTCTCATCGCGCACCGCATTTCGACGGTGGAGGGCATGGACAAGATCATTTTCGTCGACGACGGTCGGGTCGTCGCGGTCGGCCGGCACGGGGAATTGTATCGTTCCTGTCCCGCTTACCGTAAAATGGTGGATTTGCAGAAACTCGAAGAAGAGGGGAGGGCGAACAATGCGTGAATACTATCCCCTGTTGATTGCGGGCGGAATCATCGGCACGGTTTCGGTGGTCTTTCTCATCGCTTACGCCATGATCCGCAATAAGAAGGAAGCGCTCGGCTTTGACCGGACGATGAAGGACGGGGAGATTGTCCGCCGCCTGCTGGTCTATGCAAAGCCCTATCGGAAAAACTTTCTGTTCGTCGGATTCTGCATGCTCTTTTCCATCGCCTACGACATACTTTCGCCGTTGCTTGTCGGATACATCGAGGGCATGGTGAAGAACAGTTTTCCCCTGTCCCGGCTGTTTGTCGCGGTGGGGGGCTATGCGGGGATCCTGATCGTTTCGCTCGTCAGTTCGTACATTCAGGCCATCGTGTTACAGCGCACGGGACAGCGTATTCTGTCGGCGCTCCGCGAGGACCTGTTCCGGCACATCGAAAGCCTTTCGCACGCACAGCTCAACGTCATTCCCGTCGGAAAGCTGGTCACGCGCGTCACCAACGACACCAACGCCATTTCCATGATGTTCACCAATATCCTGGTCAATCTCATCAAGAACTGCTTTGTCATTCTCGGCGTTCTGGTCGCCATGCTCTGTCTCAATTACGAGCTGACGCTGATGATTTTGTGCTTCGTCCCGTTCATCGTGCTATTCACCGTGATTTTCCGGAAATTCTCCCGCCGGGCTTACCGGAAAGTGAAGGACGGCACGACGGACATCAACACCTTTTTGTCCGAAAACCTTTCCGGCATGAAGATCACTCAGATTTTCAACCGGGAGGAGCGCAAGATGCGGGAATTTTCCGAACGCAACAAAAAGCTGGCTTCGGCGAAGCAGCAGCAGATTCTCGTGTTCGGAATCTTCCGGCCGCTGGTGTATATGCTGTACATCACCTCTGTGCTCTGCCTGCTGTATCTGGGCGGCAAGGGGTACATCGATGACGTCTCTTTTCTCGGTCAGACGCTGACCAGCGAAGTCATCGTCACCTTTTATATGTATATCTCCAAGTTCTTCAATCCCATTCAGAGCCTTGCCGAGCAGTTCAACTGGCTGCAATCGGCGTTCGCTTCGGCGGAAAAGATCTTTACCATATTCGACATGAAGCCGGAAGTGGTGGACGCGGAGGACGCGATCGAACTGAACGAGGTGAAAGGGGAGATCGAATTCCGTGACGTCTGGTTCAGCTATGTGCCGGGCGAATGGGTGCTGAAAGGGGTTTCCTTTCATGTAAACGCGGGGGACACGGTTGCGTTCGTCGGTTCGACGGGGTCGGGAAAGACGACGATTCTGTCCCTGATCTGCCGCAATTACGATATACAGAAAGGGGAGATCCTCATCGACGGCATCGAGATCCGGAAGATTAAAATTTCGTCGCTGAGAAAGCATTTCGGGCAGATGCTGCAGGACGTGTTCCTCTTTTCCGGCACCATTCGCAGCAACATCGTTTTGCGGGAGGAATTCTCGGACGAGGAAATTCTGCGCGTGTGCGATTATGTCAACGCCTCTTCCTTTATCCGAAAACTGGAAAACGGGCTGGACGAACCGGTGCGCGAGCGCGGCAACAATTTCTCCGCCGGTCAGCGGCAGCTGCTTTCGTTTGCGCGCACGATTCTGCATAAGCCCTCGGTCATGATTCTTGACGAGGCCACCGCGAACATTGACACGGAGACGGAGGTGCTCATTCAGGACTCCCTCGAAAAGATGATGAACATCGGCACCATGCTCATCGTGGCGCACCGCCTGTCCACCATCCGCGGCGCCGACAACATCATCGTCCTTTCGCACGGCAAAATCGTCGAACAGGGCTCGCATCGGGAACTGCTCGAACAAAAGGGGAAATATTACCGGTTGTACACTCTGCAATCCCATAAAGAGCGCTTGCAGGGTGCCTGAGTGCCTTTCTGCCGGGCGTTATCCGGCAGGTAACGCAAAAGTAACGGCTTTCGCCCGGAAAAATGCTTGAAAAGCGCGGGATTCTTCCGTATACTGTATATTGTTCGCAGAACAACAGGTCCGAAAGACGGTTTTACGAAAACGGGAGGGTTGCGGGTTCATGGAATTCAGGGAGAGGTTGAAAAAGCTCCGCGAGGAGCGGAAACTTTCGCAATCCGGGCTGGCCAGGCAGATTTATATCAGCCGGAGCGCGGTGGCAAAGTTGGAAAACGGATCGGGGTTTCCGGGAAAATCCCGGAAAAACGCGCGGCGCGGCCTGAACGGGCCGCGCCGCTGCCGTTTCCCCCCCGGCGATCGCCTGAGTTCTTTCGCCGGCGGATTTGTTTGGCAGCTCATGCCCGCCGCCGGGCTTTGAATTCCGTCTGTGTTTGTTTCCGCTGTCCGCTTTCTTACGCCGGAGGACAAAGGGCGAAAACCGTAAATTTTTTTTCAAAAAAAGGGGTTTTGAAGGCGTTTTTTGCTTGCTTTTTCCGTCGGGTGAGAATACAATATATACCATGATCAAAACAGCGGTTCGGCCCGTACATTTGCCGGGCTTCAAAAAATTTATATTCAAGAACATGGTGCTGTGGATAGCGCTTCTCGCCGCCGCAGTCACCTGTTTTTTCGTACCGGTGGACGCCGCGTATGCGGATTATTTCGATCTGCGCACACTGGGTTGTCTGTTCTGCACATTGCTGGTCGTGTGCGCGTTCCGCGACATTCATATTTTCGAGTACATAGCCGGCGTCATCGTGCGGCATATCGGCAATATCCGCTATGCGGTGCTGGCGCTCGTGATGATCACCTATTTCGCGTCCATGATTCTCGCGAACGATATGGCGTTGATCACCTTTCTGCCGCTCGGCTATTTCGTGCTGAAAAGCTGTAACCAGCAGAAGCACATGGCGTTCACTTTCGTGATGCAGAACGTGGCGGCCAACCTCGGCGGCATGCTGACCCCGTTCGGCAATCCGCAGAATCTGTACCTGTATTCCTTTTTCAATATTCCGACGGGCGAATTTTTCGCGATCATGGCGCCTCCGTTCGCGGCGGCGTTTCTCATGATCATCGGCACCTGCCTGTGCGTGAAGAAAGAGGAACTGCGCATGAGCGTGCCCATGCCTGCGACGCCCAGTCTTTGGCGGTCGGTGTGCTATCTCGTGCTGTTTGTCGTTTCGATCTGCACCGTGTTCCGCCTCTTCCCGTATTACTGGGGCGTGCTCGTCGTTCTGCTCGCCGTGCTCGCGCTGGATTTTCGCGCGGTGTTCAAAGTGGACTATTCCCTGCTGCTCACCTTCTGCGCGTTTTTCGTGTTTGCGGGGAATATGGCCCGTATTCCCGCGGTGCAGGCTATTCTCTCGCAGGCGGTGGCTGTTTCTCCGCTTCTCGTAGGCGTGCTGTGCTGTCAGTGTATCAGCAATGTGCCGTCCTCCGTACTGCTTTCGAAATTTACCGGCGATTATGCCAATCTGCTCGTCGCCGTGAACATCGGCGGACTGGGTACGCCCATCGCTTCGCTGGCCAGCCTTATCACGCTGAATCAGTATCGGAGCCTGGGAGACGGACGCGTCGGAAAATATGTCGCTCTGTTCAGCGCCGTTAATTTTTCCTATCTGATTGTGCTGACGCTGTTGCAGTCGTTGATTGCGGTTCTTTGAAAAAATCTGCCGCGCCCCGGAATCTTCCGGGGCGCGGCAGATTTTTTTCGGGACCCGCGGCGGAAAGGGCGGGGCCGGAAACAAGGGAACCGGGCGCAAAGAAAGAGGGCGGGAGGGTGCTCCGGCAGAGCGGAACGCAGCGGAGAAGGGAGAAAGAGTTTGTATTTTCTGTGAAATATTTTATCATTCCGGGCGATTGACAACCGGGGAAAAGCGCGGTATAATTAAACGGAACAATACCCGGCGCGCTTTTGCCGTAACGGGGAAAACAATTCATAGCGAGGAAAAAACAATGGCGAAAGGAAGATTTACCATTCCCGTGGAAGAGAATTTCACGGAAGAGTTGCAGGGAATAGCGCGTTTGTGGGGCGCGGACGCGGTGCGCGATTGCGACGGGACGAAACTGCCCCCGAACGGAAAGCTGTTCGGGAAAGTGTACAATACTTATTTTGTGGTCCGCGGCGACAACGACTGGGCGCGGAAACATCCGGAGGAGGCGCAGCGGATCTTTCTTCTGAGCGAGCGCAATCTCGCCGAATCGGACAGCCTGGAAATCCCGTTTATGAAGGGATTTCTGGCCGATCAGTTCGCGCCCGATTATGAAAACATCGCCCGCTGGGAAGTCGTGGACAGGACGACG
>DVMZ01000013.1 GCA_018714725.1 Candidatus Scatosoma pullistercoris | reverse complement strand
GCCAAACGACAGTCGGTACAACGAATTTGCTGTTTTGTGCTTTATTTTTTAATATCCCCAAGGATATTTACCTTGTAATAATATTTTGTTGTCATTAGAGTTCATTTCTTTTGTCCTCTGTTTTGTTGCTTGATTGCAACAGGCAGGTCACATTCCCATTCTGACAAAACGGAGTTCCTTTTTCAATACCACATCGGCAATAGTCTATTTCTGAACCCCAGGACTGTCCAGGGGTTTCTTTATGCAAAAAGCAGGAGCCGCAGCCCCTGCTTGTTTACATTGAATGGTTCAATTGATGTTTCTCCCGCAGTACGGTCGGGAGGATCTTTATTTTCTTTCGGTCGCACGCTTTGCGATTGCGGCTTTATCGAGCGATGTATTGTCAAAATTTACCGTAACGCTTATATGAGAATCGGGTTTTTTGTGGGATAATACTACCAGCGTCTCGACGTGCTTTGTCTGCGGGAACATATCAAACGGCTGTATGCTTTCGATTGTATAATAACCGCTTTCTCCGCCCTCCGCATACTCCGGATTTTTCACCAGTTCTCCCTCCCGCTCCGTCAGGCTCCCCGTCAATATCCCGAGATCCCGCGCCAGCGTCGCGGGATTGCAACTGATCACCGCAATCCGCTCGATTCCCGATTTCAGCACCGCGTTCAGCACGCTCCGCGCAATTCCCGCCCGCGGAGGGTCCAGGATCAGCCGCAATTTCTCCCCGCGCTCCTTTTCCAGCACCGCAGACAATTTCTCCTCCACTTTGCCGCAGATGTTCGTCATATTGCTCAGGCCGTTTTTCTCTTTCAGCGAATCCGCACAGCGCACCGCTTCCTCTTCCAGCTCGATTCCGTATGCCCGTCTGCATTTCTTCGCAAACATCGCCGTCAGAAGTCCGCCGCCCGAATAGGCGTCGACGATCACTTCGTCTCCGTCGGCCGCCAGAGCGTTCACCGCCGAAGCATACAGCTTTGCCCGCACCCCGGCATTCACCTGCACGAACGTCACCGGCCCCGCTTCATAGCGGATTCCGCCTTCCTCTCCCTCGAAAAAGCCCGGCCCCGACTGCAACAGAAATTTCTTTCCGAAAATCACGTTCGTGTTCTTGTCGTTGATGTTCAGCCAGAGCGTAAACCTCGGGAACACCGTCCCGAGCAATTCTTCAAAATACCGGAGATTGGGCAGTTCCGGCGAAGCGGAAACCAGCACGACGATAAACTGATTCCCGATCTCCCGCACGACGATATGGCGGATCTTCCCCTTTCCCGTCTCCTCGTCATATCCCTTCACCGCGCATTCCTTCATATACCGACCCAGGGCTGCGATGAGTTTCCCCGCCCACTCCGGATGAATGGGACAATCGGAAACGGGAATGATCCGATGACTGCGCTCGGCGTAAAATCCGATGACGCTGTTTCCCTCTTTGTCCGCCCCGACGGGAAGCTGCAATTTATTGCGGTAGCCGTATGACAAATCGCTCTTGACTGCGGCGGGCACGGAAATTTCCAGCCCCGCGATTTTTTTCAGCGCGTCGCGGACCACGTTCCCTTTGAACCGCAGCTGACAGCGGTAATCGAGATGTTGCAGCTGACAGCCTCCGCAACGGGAAAAGACGGGGCACACGGGACGCACCCGCTCTTCCGCGGGGGTCAGAATCTCCTCCGCTTTTCCGTACCCGATCCCGTCTTTGACCTTCAGTACCCGGAACGTGACTTTCTCCCCCGGCAAACAATAAGGCACGAAAAAAGTAACTCCTTCGTGCCTGACAATTCCTTCGCCGTTACTGCTCAAAGCGTCTGTCACGGCACTGATTATCTGATTTTTTTCAATCATCCGTTTGCTTTTTTCCTCCTTATTTTATTCCGGTTGTTTCCGGTTTTTTCAGTTTTTTCCGCCCGGGCCGACAATCCCGCCCGCTCCGATCCTTCCCCCGATTTCCAGTCTCGGACGCGCTCGTCAAAACCCTGCCCCAGGCATTTTTCTGCCGATAAAACACTTTCTTTTATTTTTTCCGCGCAGAAACGCGCGGCAACATTCATTTTTTGCCGAGGAACCTGTTCACCAATACGTTTACGGCGCCCTGACAGCGGAAGAACAGCCGGTCGTAGACCAGGAAAAACAGCGTTCCGCCGATCAGGATGATCGGAAGGATATATTCGTCCACAAACGCGAATGAATTGGTCATTCCGCCGAACACGAACCGCCAGACGAGATACATCGACGCGTCAAACCAGATCGCCTTGACCGCGACAGCAACCCAGCGGTTGATCCTGAATTTAAGCTGCAGGGCGTTGACCAGGGGATGCAACCCGAAAAAGACGATGAACGGCAACGTGTCCCAGATTCGGAACCCGTTGAAAAAAAGAGTGAGGATACACGCGCCCGCATAGGCGAGCACATCCCCCCACCAGCAATTTTTTGCCAGCGGGAGCATCAGCGCAAAAGAACCCAGCAGGTAACCGGTGAACAACAGCGCGGACCAGAGCGTCCCCGCCGTCATGGCGATCGTAGCCAGCGCGCAGGCGACCGCCGACAATGCGATTTCGTGCGCGGAAATCTTTTTCATGGAACGCCCGTTACCTGCAACCGCAGCAGAGGTTGAACAGGCAATTCACGCAAAGATAGGTGTAGCAGCAGGAAATGCACTCGGTACAGGCATTGCCGCCCATCTGATCCCCGTCGTGGACGGGCGCGCCGTTTCCGGGCGCATACGGATCCTGTGCCTGCGCACTCTGGCGCTGGTAATCGTTCTTCGCGTTGAGTTTTCCGTATGCTTCCTGATATTTGCGGTTGCCGGGATCCATCTGCATGGCGATTTCAAGCTGTTTCTTGCTCTCGTTCGACCAGTTCTTTTTGTAAAAGACCACCGCCTGCAGATAATGCCATTCGGCGCCCCGCTCGTTGAACGCGTCGAGCGCCGCCTGCGCTTCGGAAAGCTTTTCCGCTTTCAGCAGTTCGGTGATTTCCTGATAAGCGCTCTTCCCCTCGGTGTTTTTCGACCGTTCCCGCCGCTCCGACATGATCTCGGCGTAAGCGACGTCCAGTTTTCCCAGCATTTTCGCCGCTTCGTTTCCCGCTTCACCGTCCAGCCAACGGTCTTCGTTGTACTTCTTTTTCAGTTCCGAGTAGCGCTCTTTGAGTTCTTCGTCCGTCGCTTCCTCCGTGAGGCCGAAGAGGTCGTATAATTGGTTGTTCATGTGCTGAAAATCTCTCTCCTTTTTCCGTCTCTTTCCAGACGGCAATCATTTGGTCGCGACCTCGGGCGGCGCGTCCCTGCGGCACTTCCCCCCGCAACAGCGCATCACCCGCTCCGTCTCCGCGGGAAGCCCCCGCAATAATATATTATCCGACAAATCCCGATTAAAATGAAATTCCGACCTTGACAAATTTTCCCTTATGTCAAAAAACAGGGCGTGAAAGAGGTATTCCACCTCTTCTTTATGCCTGCGCAGCATGGACTGTCTGTCCTCTGCGGGATAGGCCCGCACAAACGGGTTATACGCGCCCTTCTTCTTGTCCTTGTCGTAATCGTCCAGCGCGTCGATCAGATAAATCCATTTCCCGATCGCATAAAACAGATTGTGCGTATACGGGGTGCGCTTCTCCCCCAGCAGGTAGTCGGACAGCTCCGCCATCATGTTCGCCGAAGCGTCCGCCGCCCGGTCCGGGCTGTCCGTGCCCGATTTTTCCGTCTCCTGCTGCTCCGCAAGCCGCTCCCGGACAATCCGTTCGATCTCCGGATACGCCTTCGCCGCACGGCGGTGCCCCGATACGAACCAGAGCCGCTTCCCCCTGCCGCGGTCCCCGTCCTGAATGTCGTCCGTGTATTTATAATACACCAGCACGGTGTTGAGCGCGCCCAGCTGTTTTGTCAGTTCGTCCGGCTCCGCCATCAGACGGGTGCGGATGCAATGGGTCAGACAATGAGATTTTCCGATCTTTACGTCCTGCCCCGCGAGATTGTGCAACAGCACCGAAAAAAAGGTGACGTCATAGGAAAGCCCCATCCGCGCCGCCTGTCCGCAAACCGAAGAAATCCCTTTGCAGACCCCGCAGTACATGGCGCGGTACAGCGTCTGATCCTTGATATATAAATACGGCGTATCCGCCCGAATATAACCGAACATACACTCCCCGTCCGCCCCGGCGCCTTTCCGTTCCCGGATACGGCCCCGTGTCACGGCTTTTTATTATTATAACACGACTTTTTATAAATTGCAATCCGAAAACAGCCGCTTCACCATAAATAACCGAATTTATCACATAATCAACAAAAGCGGAGCGCGCGCCGGCGCACTCCGCTTTTCCGCCCGGTCCCCCGGCGCCGGTTTTCCCGGCGCCGGGGGGATAAATTCCCTCCCCCGCGCGCATCAGATGTTCCACGGGAAACAGATTCGGGGGGTGCGGAGCAATCCGTCCGGTTCCGCGGCCCGTCGGCCCTGCGGAAAAACGTCGCGTCCGGCCTTATTTCCCGGAAGCCGCAGGCACGGGCACGATCTCCCCGTCCGCAAATTTCAGCAGCTCCGCGCTCAGTTTCTTTTCGTCCGCCGCCAGCGTCTGCCTGAACCGGATGGGTTTATAGCGCAGGTCGAGCAGGCATTTGGGCGGTTTCATCGCCGTCAGCAGATTCAGCCGCTTGATCCCCTTGAAGCAGTCCTTGACGTCGTTCCCCGACAGCGCATACAATACGTCCTGCGGGAACTTATAAGGATTGGCAGTGGAGAGCACCACCACCGGGGTCTTGTCCTTTTTATCCCGCTTTTCGCGGAATACGTTGGTCGCGTGCATGGCCACGCCGGTGTGGGTGTCCATGGGATAGCCGTATTCCTCGAACACTTCGTACATCGCCTCCACCGTCTCGTCCTCGCCGGCAAACACCGCGTAGAAATCGCTTTCCAGCGCTTCCCGTTCTGCCGCCGTCACCTCATACCTGCCCCGCTCGTTCAGCTCTTTCATGCGCGAAGCGGTCAGGGCGGAATCCCTGCCGCTCACCTCGAAGAGCAGGCGTTCGAGATTGGAGGAGACGAGAATGTCCATCGACGGGGACATGGTGCGGAAGAAGGGGCGCCGGGCGTTGTATTCGCCCGTGCGGAAAAATTCCGCCACCGCGCGGTTGCGATTGGACGCGCAGACCAGTCTGCGGACGGGAAGCCCCATTTTCTTGGCGTACCAGCCCGCGAGAATATCCCCGAAATTTCCGGTGGGGACCGCAAAATCCACTTCGTCCCCCGGCTGAATCTGTTCGGAGGAAAGCAAGTCCGCATAGGCGGAAAAATAGTACGCGATCTGCGGCACCAGCCTTCCGAAATTGATGGAGTTGGCGCTGGAAAGCCGGATATTGCGCTCGCGGAGCTGCCCGTTGAATTCTCCGGAGACGAACAGGCTTTTGACGGCGCGCTGGCAGTCGTCAAAATTCCCCTTGACCCCCGCGACGAACACGTTGCCGCCGTCCTGGGTGCACATCTGCAGCCGCTGCATTTTCGACACGCCCTCATCGGGATACAGCACCGCCACTTTGACGCCGGGCGCGTCGCGGAACCCTTCCAGCGCCGCTTTGCCCGTGTCCCCGCTCGTCGCCGCGAGAATGAGAATTTCCTCCTTGTCCCCCGTCAGTTCGCAGGCCCTTTTCAGAAGTCCGGGCAAAAGAGAAAGCGCCATGTCCTTGAACGCGCAGGT
>DVMZ01000113.1 GCA_018714725.1 Candidatus Scatosoma pullistercoris | reverse complement strand
TACGTTACAATATTTGCATAAAAGACAAAGGAGCGCTCCTTTGTCCGTCCCCACAGGGAACGGACAAAGTCTCATGCAATGAACATTCTGACGGCAATCAATAAAAAGTATCTTCCGTATTTTGCGGCGATGATACGGTCTTTTGCGGACAACAATCCGGGAGAACATACCGTATATATTGCGACCAAAGAGGTGACGGGGGAGGATATAGAGGCATACCGGGAGTATTTCCCTTCCGGACTGACGTTTTGTCCCGTTTCTTTCTGCGACGACATTCTCGAAGGGGCGCCGACCGAACGGCGCTGGCCGAAGGAGATTTATTACCGGATTTTTGCGGCGGGGTTTCTGCCCGAAACGGTGGACAGAATTTTGTACCTGGACAGCGATATCATCGTCAAAGGAGATCTTTCCGGGTTTTACAACACCGATTTTCAGGATAATTTTTTCGTGGCGACGACAAACGTCCATTCCCCCTTTCTCAAATGGTTTATCCGGGTGAAAAACGGCGCTGCGAAGAATACCGTGTATGTGAATACGGGCGTTTTGTTGATGAATCTCAAAAAATTGCGCGAAGAGCAGGATCACGACGAAGTCCTCCGGTATATCGCGCGCCGGAAATTTTTCCTGATGTTGCCCGATCAGGACGTCATCTCTACCCTGTATGGCCATAAAATCAAAATTGAGGACGGATATGTCTACAATCTGAACGAGCGCAAAATCCGGGGCTGGAACCGCCGGCACGGCAAAAAGGGGAAAATCGGGCCGGAATGGGTGGAAGAACACGCGAAAATTCTGCATTATATCGGCAGGAACAAGCCCTGGAACGAAACATACCGCGGCATTCTCAAACCCTATTACGACCGCTATCGGGTGAAATGATTCTCCCGGATTTGCCGGGCAGGGCGCCCGGAGCGCATCCTTGCGGCGGGACGGACGGTCCGCCGGAAAATTTTCGGATTTTGTCCGTTTTTTCCCGAAAAAGTGTTGACAAACTCCGCGAACCGGAATATACTATTATCATATCGTCATAAAAGAGACGGATGAGGGAGTAGTTTGCAGCCCGGAAACGGGGTGTAACCGTAATCAACATAGCGGCGACGAAGCGGTTGCTGTCGCCTGGAACGGTTTGAAAGAATGAGACTCATGCGCTATATTATTTGCCGTAAAACTGACAATAATATAGTGTATGAGTCTTTTTTTGACAGTTTAACGGAAAGGAGAAAGAAAGCATCCGATGAAACACTATTTGTCTGAAACGTCCGAGGTTCTGAAAGAGGTGAATTCCTCCGAAGAGGGCCTCACCTCTTCGGAAGCGGCGTCCCGGCTGGAACGGGACGGGAAGAACAAGCTGGTCGAGGCGAAGAAAGTTTCGCTTTTCCGGAGATTTCTGGAACAGCTTATCAATCCCATGATCATCGTTCTTCTCGTCGCGGCGGCGGTGAACTTTGTCACCGTGCTCATCGGCCGCGCGCGGGGGGAAAACGAATCGTTTGCGGAATTTATCATCATCATCGCCGTGGTGCTCCTCAACGCCGTTCTCGGCGTCGTCCAGGAAGGCCGGGCGGAACAGGCCATAGAGGCTCTGAAAGAGATGACCGCGTCCACCTGTAAGGTCTTGCGGGACGGGAAACTCATGGCGGTCAGAAGCGAGGACATCGTCGTCGGGGATATCGTCATTCTGGAAGCGGGAGATTCCGTGCCCGCCGACTGCCGTATCCTCGAATGCGCGGCGCTGAAAGCGGAAGAAGCGGCGCTCACCGGCGAGAGCGTGCCCGCCAATAAGCAGGCGGAAGCGCTGGAGCTGGGCGAACTCAAAGACATTCCGCTCGGCGACCGTAAAAATATGGTCTATATGGGCAGCACGATCGTGTACGGCCGCGCGAAAGCGGTGGTCGTCGCCACCGGCATGCAGACGGAGATGGGCAAGATCGCCGACATTCTCGCGCAGACCAAAAACGAAGTGACGCCTCTGCAGAAACGCCTGAATAAACTCTCCAAAGTGCTCAGCTTTATCGTGCTGGGGATCTGCGTGTTCATTTTCGTCTTTAAGCTGTTCGTCGAACGCGATTTCCATTTTGAAGTGGTGCTGGACAGCTTTATCGTGGCGGTTTCTCTGGCCGTGGCGGCGATTCCCGAGGGACTGGCGACGGTGGTCACGATCGTGCTCTCGCTCGGCATGACGAAAATGGCGAAGAAAAAAGCGGTCGTCAAACGCCTGACTGCCGTAGAAACGCTGGGTTGTACGCAGATTATCTGTTCGGATAAGACGGGTACGCTCACGCAGAACAAAATGACCGTCGTCGATCATTACGGCGACGACGAAGCGCTGTTGGCGCGGGCAATGGCCCAGTGTTCGGACGCCGTGCTGGACGGGGAAACCAAAGAGGCAAAAGGGGAGCCGACCGAGTGCGCGCTCGTCAATTACGCCTATAAACTGGGGCTTTCCAAGACGGAAATGGACGCTGCGGACAAACGGGTGGCGGAGGCGCCGTTCGACAGCATGCGCAAGATGATGTCCACCGTTCATCAGACGGCGGACGGCGTCGTGCAATACACCAAGGGCGCGCCCGACGAAATCCTCAAACGCTGTACCCATGTACGGGTCGGCGGACGGGATATTCCCTTGACGGAGGAAAAGAGAGAAGAAATTCTCGCGGCGAACAAGGCGATGGCCGACCGGGCACTCCGCGTCCTCGCCGCCGCTTACAAAAAGCCGGAGAAAGTGCCCGCCGGGTTCGAGCCGGAGGACATTGAAAAAGACCTGACCTTTATCGGGCTGACGGGGATGATCGACCCCATCCGTCCCGAAGTG
>DVMZ01000112.1 GCA_018714725.1 Candidatus Scatosoma pullistercoris | reverse complement strand
GGGCATCACCCATGACGAATCGGCGGCGTTTGACGGAATCAAGGCGATCTGCGAAGTAAAGGACAGCGATTTTATTTATGCCGGAATGGAATTGGACGCGGAGGCGACGGCGGACAAACTGTACATATCCGCGCAAGAGGTCGGGGCGTTCAAAGAATTTTACGAGGCGAACAAAGCGGAAGGCGTAGTTTATCTGTTCCGGTACCAGGTAAGCGATTATATTTCGGCAGAGGCTTCTCTGTTCGAACCGGAAAGACTCGGCAATGCCTGGAAACGGACGGATACGAACGCGTATTTTATGCAGGAAACGGTCAATCTGGATTTCGATATCATCGACGTGACGTTGACAAAAAACGGCGTTCCGACGGTGATTCCGGCGGTGTCCGATCCGGTGGACAATATTCCGGACGGAACGCCTCCCGTCCACACGACAGACGATGAAGAGCTGGATTGGAAAACTCTGCTCGGATTGTTTCTGGGCGGGATGCTGCTGATTGTTCTGCTGCCCTGTATCGCCTGGCTGGCGCCGCAACTCCTCAGGGTCGTCGTCTGGATTCTACTGCTGCCGTTCAGGGGCGTCGCGGCGATCGTAAACAGTCTGAAAAGGAGAAAGGGCGGATGAAAACACTCAAGAGAATTTTTGCGGTGCTGGCGTTGCTTTCGGCGGTTTTGCTGATCAGCTATCTGGCATTTACGGGAGGACAGGTATGAGACGAAAGAAAATTTATTGGCTCGTGACGGGGATACTCACCGCTTTGTTTCTCGCGCTGGGGGTATTGTTTTTCGGAAAATCCTATCTTCGGCTTTTCGAGAGCGTTTCCGATCTCGAAGATTCGCTGAAATATTACTTGGGCAGGTTACTTGGAAAAACCTGGGGAAGCCCGTCCGTGAATAAAGAGTCGGAGGTGTTTAAGTTCGACGCCTTGCCCGGAACCGCAGCGGAATTTTCGGGAAGAGCAAGGTGCTATCTTTTGCTTTTGACAAGTCCTGAAAACTTCCGGTCATGGTGGAAAAGAGCGTTAAGGTTTTCCGTAACGTCGGGCAGGGCGGTGTTGATCGCTCTGCCCAGTCTCCTCATACTTGCGGCCGTCTTATACAGACTGTACCGGAAAGGCAATACCCGGCACAACGCCGACACCGTCTTTTTAAGGGGATTCAAAAGGCTGGTCTGCCTGTTTGCTCCCGTGAAAAAGGCGGTTTGCGAGTTTTGGGGATTTTTACGGGAGGAAAAGATCGTGCGGATGGGCTGGGGAATTCTGTGGGCGGTACAGCTCAATCTTTTCAGCATTGCCATTTCCGCCGCGGCGTATTGTCTGTGGTTTGTGGTATCGTACGACGTTTCCACATTGTATCTTCAGCTGAAAAAGCTGGTTGCGGATTTGCGGGTATTTTTTCGCGCCTTCCCGAAGAGCGGCCTGATTGCGCTTGCCTGGCTCGCGTTTGACGGCTGGCGGAAAAAGGCGGCGCTGAACAGGCTTCGGCATTTCGAGGCGAGGAATTGCGGTTTTATCAACGAACTGCCCATCGTAAGCATGGCTTGCGGGAGCATGGGAAAGAAGAAAACGACGCTCATTACGGACATGGTACTCTCTCAGGAGGTTATGGTCCGTCAGAAGGCGCTGAAAATTCTGCAGGAGAACGATCTTAAATTCCCCTGTTTCCCGTGGATTTGTTTTGAGAAAGAACTGCGGGCGTGTATCGGGCATAAAACGGTGTATAATCTCGCTTCGGTAAAGACATGGGTGGCATTGAAACGGAAACGCTTTGAAACCCACAAAGACGCAAAACGGCAACTGTACGGGTATGATTGCGAAAGGTACGGGATGACGTTCCGGGACGGAATCAATGAGAGCGACTTATTTGACGTACTGGAAACTTACGCGCTGGCATACTTTGTCTATGTTGTGGAAAGCAGTCTGATTGTGGCGAATTATTCGGTGCGCACGGATAACGCATTGCTGGACGGCGGCAATTTTCCGCTCTGGCTGTCGGACTTTTTCAGCGGAGGGCGGGAGAGCCGGCATGCGCACATTCTCGATTTTGACGTTTTACGGCTGGGAAAAAAGGTCTTGGAAAACAATTCGAGAGCGGGCAGTTTTGAGTTCGGTGTGGTGGCGATCACGGAAGTGGGCAAGGAGCGGGGAAATAATCTGGAACTGAAAGAGGTGAAAAAGGGGACGGCGGAGACCAATCAGAAAAATGATCTGTTCAACAGCTGGCTGAAAATGTGCCGGCATTCCGCGACGATCGACGGGTTTCCGTTCGTCAAGGTATTCACGGACGAACAGCGGCCGGAGAGCTGGGGCGCGGACGCGAGGGACCTGGCCGAAGTCATCACCATTCTCTCTTCCGGAGAACAGAGGTTAGCGCTTCCCTTTTACACGATCGGGGAGATGATTTCGGAATGGGCGACGGAAGGATTTCTCGGCCTGTACACGGATTTCCGCTTCCGCCGCGGGGACAATACGCTGGCGGTGTATCTTCTCAAAAGCGTCGCGGCGTGGCTGTGGAGAAGAAACTTGAGGATGAAAAACCGATTCGGGTACTCTGTTCTGAAAATTGAGAAGGAACGGGGTACGCTGGACGGAAAACCGGAGAAAAAGAAGTATTTTCTGATGAACGCGAAAATTTATGCCCGGAGATTTTCTACGGACTGTTTTTCGGATTATTTCAACGATCTGGCAAAGAAAAGTAAAA
Source organism: Candidatus Scatosoma pullistercoris (assembly GCA_018714725.1). Classification (GTDB taxonomy): domain Bacteria; phylum Bacillota; class Clostridia; order Christensenellales; family Borkfalkiaceae; genus Scatosoma; species Scatosoma pullistercoris. Next base: position 100 of record DVMZ01000112.1, on the reverse strand, counting down.
CGGGGCTTTCGGACTATCCCGAATACCGGACGGTAAAGGCGAGCGTCGGGGAGCTTCGGGAACAAAACAGTTATTTTATCAATACATTATACGGACAAGG
>DVMZ01000111.1 GCA_018714725.1 Candidatus Scatosoma pullistercoris | reverse complement strand
GCTGACCAATATGCTGGGCGCGGGGCACATTCTCGTGCAGCGTTTCGGCGACATTCTCGACGGCAAGCGCACCTGGGACAAGGAACTCAGCCGTTCCAACCTCCGGCCCACTCTCAAAGACGCGGTGGCGGGCGACATCACGGCGGCGCTGCCTTACCGGACTATGATGAACATCATCAACTTCATGCAGTCGGTCGATTACGTCGTGCCCGGGTTCGCGTCCTCCGAGACGTTGCTGTATTCTCCGGAGCTGAAATTTTACAGCAACCGGATCAAGATGGACACCGATTTCAACACCAACATTGCAGGGCTTCATTGCCTCGGCGATTCCAGCGGCTGGACCCGCGGGTTGATGATGGCGTCCGTAATGGGCGTTCTGATGGGGCGGAAATTGGTGTAACCCGGCGGCAGGGGAGAGATGAGTTATTATGAATTGCCCGCGGAGGGCAGGGGATACTATCTCTTTGAACACCGCATACTGGGGGACGCCCGCGCGCATTTTCACAGCGCCGTGGAATTTGTCTTTGTCGAATCGGGCAGGGCGGAAGCGATCGTGGACGGCGAATCCCGGTTGCTTTCCGCGGGACAGGCGTGTTTTTCGGACAGCTTCCGCGTGCATTTTTACCGCGAGGCCGCGCAGGCTTCCGTCTATGTTTTTGTCGGGGACAAGAGCTGTTTTGAGGAGTTCTTCCGGGAACAGGGGGATCGGGCGTTTCCGAAATTCTTTGCCTTTTCCGATTTTCCGTTTCTCGAAAAGCTGCATTCTCTCTGTACGGCAAGGGGCAGGTATGTGTCTGCGACGTTGCGGGGGGCGGCGGAAATGCTCCTCGGCAGGCTGGCTGAAAGCGTGCCTCTCGAAAGCCGGCGCCGGGACGGAAACGCCGAACTCGTCTGCAAGGTGCTCCGTTATGCGCAGTCCCGCTCGGCGGAGGATTTGTCTCTGGCCGCGCTCAGCCGGGAATTCGGCTATTCGCGTGAACACCTTTCCCGGATTTTGGGCAGATATTTGTCCGAGGGCTGGAACGGTTACGTCAACCGTCTTCGCGCGCGCCGCGCGGAGGAAATGCTTTCCGAAAGGCCGGGGGAGAATGTGCTGAAAATCGCCTATGAGTGCGGATTTGAAAGCCCCAACACTTTTTATCGCGCCTATCGTCGGGAATTCGGAAAAAGTCCCCGGCGAAGCAATTGAAATCGTCTTATTTTCCGTTCTGCCTGCACGGCCGAACGGAAATTTTTTTTGCCCGCAAGGCTCCGCAAGGCTCCGCAAGGCTCCGCAAGGTTCCGCATGGCTCCGCATGGATTTGCCGCTCCTCCGTTGCTTTTTATTCCCGTTGTTTTTGCCGGCCCCGTCTTTTTCCCGGCGCTTTGTCCTTGAATTACCCGCCTTGCGGTTCGCGTCCTCGTTTGTTTTGCAGGTTTATCAATTTTTGACATAAACTATACGCAAAACGGCTGGAAAACGGAGAGAAAAGCCGATATAATGTCCTTGTTCCGGGAAGGAAAGTCCGCAAGGTCCGATCAAAAGGAAAAATAAAGGCGGGCGGAGGTGACAAAATGTCTGAGAAAATTTTCACGGTGGCAATTCTCGGCTGCGGCGGCCGGGGCGGGGAGGCTTACGGGAGGCTGTTTGCCAAAATGCCGGAGAAATTCCGTATTGTATCCATTTGCGATTACAATCCTGAAAAGCTGAAAAAATACGGCAGGATTTACGGCGTGCCGGAAGAGATGCTTTTTTCGGACGAAAAGGAATTTTTTGCGGCCAGGCGGGCGGATGTACTTACGGTGACCACGATGGATGCCGATCATGTCCGGCAGGCGGAAGAGGGATTGCGGCTGGGATATGATCTTTTGCTGGAAAAACCAATTTCAGACAGCCGGGAGGAATGCCTGCGGCTGCTGGAAGCACAGAAAAAGTACGGCGGGAAAGTGCTGGTATGTCATGTCTTGCGCTATGCGCCCGCGTTCCGGAAAGTTTTTGATCTGATTCGGGAAGGGACCATCGGCCGGCTGGCGGCAATCCAGGCGGTGGAGCAGGTGGCGTATTGGCATCAGGCGCACAGCTATGTGCGAGGAAATTGGCGGAGAACGGAGGATACCACGCCCATGATTCTCGCCAAATGCTGTCACGACCTCGATCTTCTGCAATGGTATGCCGGGGCACGCTGCGAAAGCGTTTCCTCCGTCGGCGATCTCACTTTTTTCAATGAAAAAAACGCGCCGGAAAACACGGCCGCGCGGTGCATGGAATGCCGGCTTCGGGACAGCTGTCCGTACAGCGCGAAAGTGCTGTATGTCGACCGCTGGAAGAAGGCGGGATGCCCGGAGAACGAATGGCCGTATAACGTATTGACGACGGCGTTGCCGCTCACGGAGGAAGCGATTCGGGGCGCGATTGAAAAAGGGCCTTACGGCAGGTGTGTGTTCCGTTGCGATAACGACGCGGTGGATCATCAGCTGACGCAGATGACGTTTGCAAACGGCGTGAAAGCCACGCTGACGATGACCGCGTTCACCGCGGAGGGCGGGCGGATCATGAAATTCTGCGGAACGCTCGGGGAAATCGTCCTCAATGAGACGGAGGATAAAATCGACGTGAAGCCCTTCGGCAAAGCGCCCGAATGTCTCCGTATCGGCGTGCTGGCGGAGAGCGGCTATGCGCACGGCGGCGGGGATTACGGGCTGATTTCCGAGCTGTATGAAGTGCTTTCCGGAAGGGCGAAGCCGGAAACTTCGCTGGAAGCGTCGGTGGAAAGTCATCTGATGGGCATTGCGGCGGAGGAATCCCGCCTGCAAGGTGGCGCGCTGATCCGGGTGCATGCGTAATCTGCCGGCGCCACGCGGCGTTCCTGAAAATTTTTGCGGCTTTTCCGTTTTCTAAAACGGAAAAGC
>DVMZ01000110.1 GCA_018714725.1 Candidatus Scatosoma pullistercoris | reverse complement strand
CATTTCCAAACGCCTTTGCCGGGTGACGCAGATTGTCTGTCCCGATCTTCCTTACTACGACAAACCCGTTTTTTCATCCAGGATCGCCGTGCTGGCGACGGCTTTGGGCGATCGGACCAAGAGCGGATTTTTTAACAGAATCTTCAACATTTTCGGAGGAAAAAAATAATGTTCAACAATTTCGGAGACGATAATTACGGCGCAGGATACGGCGCGGGGACCTACGGGGAATCTTCGCCTGCGGCTTCGGAACCGGCCAATAATCTTTCCGGCGTTGCCAAGATCAAGGTGATCGGCGTCGGCGGAGCGGGAAACAACGCCGTCAATCGTCTCATCGAATCGGGACTGAAAAGTGCGGAATATATCGTTGTGAATACGGACAATCAGGCGCTTGCGCGCTCCAAGGCAGGCAACCGGATTCAGATCGGCGTGAAGCTCACCAAAGGTCTGGGTGCGGGTGCGGATCCCTCGGTGGGAAAAGCCGCGGCGGAAGAGAATAAGGACGCCATTCAGAACGCTCTGAAAGATACCGATCTTTTGTTCATCACGGCGGGCATGGGCGGCGGAACGGGAACGGGCGCCGCGCCCGTCATCGCGAAAATCGCCAAGGATATGAAAATCCTCACCGTGGCGGTCGTGACCCTTCCGTTCACCTTCGAGGCAAAGCGCCGGATGGACAATGCCACGAGCGGCGTGGAGGAACTGAGAAAATCGGTGGACTCCATCATCATCATTCCCAACGACAAAATCCGCGAAGTCGTTCCCAAAGGAACGCCCTTCCCCGACGCTCTGAAAGTGGCGGACGAAGTGCTCAGGCAGGGGATTCGCGGCATTGCGGAGCTCATCGTCAATCCCTCTTTGATCAATCTGGACTTTGCGGACGTCAAAACCACGCTCAAAGCGCGCGGGCTCGCCCATATGGGGATCGGCGTGGCGAAGGGCGAAAAGAGGATTTCGGACGCGGTTCGTTGCGCGGTCTGCAGTCCTCTTCTCAATACGACCATCGAAGGCGCCAGCTCGGTCATTCTCAACGTCGTCGGAGGCAAGGATCTCTCGCTGGATGAAGTCTGGATGGCGGCAGATCTCGTAAAAGGCGTCATCGATTATTCTGCCAACGTCATTTTCGGCGCCTGCATCGACGAGAATATGTCCGATGAAGTGGAAGTGGTCATCATTGCGACCGGCTTCCCCGCGGGCGGACAGGCAGTGACGGGAACGGAAGACCGTTCGGCGACTGCGCGGAAGGTCTCTGCGCTTTCGGAGAAGATCGATCGCGCTTATAATAACGGTATGGGCGGCATGAATATGGCGGCCGGCGGAGCGCCGACGGCACAGACGCCTCCCGCGCAGCCTTACGGTTATGCGGCGCCCGCTTCCAACGTCTATCCGGGCAATCCGCCTGCATACGGGCAGGCCGGATATGTGCAGCAAACGGGTTACGGCCAACCAAACGGGTATGCGAATCAGGGCGGTTATACTCAGAACGGTTACGCGCAACAGGCTTACGGCCAACCGGCCGACGCGCAGGGGAATTATGCGTCCCAGCCCGCTTCTTATGCGGAATATCCCGGGTATCGTCCGGCGCCCGATCAGGGCGCGGGATACGGTTCGCCCGCTTATGGCGTTCCCGCCGGAGGGGCACCGCAAGGCAACCGGTCTTTTGAGCCGGACGACCCCATTCCCGATTATCAGCAGCCCGCCGCGCAGGAGCCCGACCGGAAACATCGTCCCAAATTCGTCGATTATTTCATCAAGAAAAATTCCGATAATAAGTAAATAAAATTTTCCGGCCGGAATGCACGCGTGTATTCCGGCCGGATTGATCTGTAACGGTGCGGGAAATTTTAGCGGCGGGCGTGCGGCATAACGACAGCGGGGGAACAATGTCCGGGTTTCTGCTTTTGGGCAACGGCTTTATGCGGAAAGGGTTTTATGATGCATTTACGGCAGAAAGAAAGGACGTCCGCGGATCGCAGACGTCCTTTCTTTTAGGAAGAATAAATCAGATATGTGAATGATCAGAAGAAACGCAGCTTTTCAGGAAGATTTAGCCGCTTGTTTCAGACTTTGTTCCGGCTTTTGCCTTAGTTCGGGAGCAGACTTCGGAATCCGGAACTTCTTCCGGATCCGGGATTGTTTCGGCCCGCTTCTTTGCTGAACGGTTCATTCGGAAGCCTTTCTGGCTTTTTCGTAAGCGTCCAGTACAGTCGCGGAAATCATTTCCCGCGTGGGCGTATCGATGGGATGGGCGACGTCTTTGTATTTTCCCTCCGCGGTCTTGCGCCCCGGCATCGTGATGAACAGTGAGGTCGTGCCCTGAATGACCTTGATGTCATGCACGACGAAACACCCGTCGATCGTGATGGCGGCCACCGCTTTAATTTTGTTTTCGGGTTCCAATAATTTTACTCGTACATCTGAAATTTCCATAGTACACCGCCTCATCATCAGTAATTTAGATTATTTTATCACATTTTTCGGCGAATATCAAGTGATTTTGTTTATTTTGTTTTGTTTTAGGTATAACAATATGCAATAGGCGGCATAAAAATTCGTTATAGCTCATATAAATAACGTATGCAGTCGGGAGTCATTGAGAAACATCGTAAATTTTATTTTATCGGAATCGGCGGAGTCAGCATGAGCGCTCTGGCCAAATATCTTTTGGCCTGCGGGCATGAAGTTTCGGGCAGCGACCGGGCGGCCGGGGAGCGTACGGAGGAACTGAGTGCGCTGGGTGCGGCGGTTTCGATCGGGAGCAATGCGGGAAATCCCCGGCTTCGCGCGGCGGACGTAGTCGTCTATACGAGCGCGGTACCCGAGGAGGACGAGGAGCTGACGGCGGCCAGGGAAAGCGGAAAAACGGTCTGGAAGAGGTCGGAACTGCTCAAAGCGGTCTCGGACGCTTTTTCGCATGTGGTGGCGGTGGCGGGGAGCCACGGAAAGACCACCTGTACCGCTATGTGCGCGCACATTCTGGAATCTGCGCGCGTTCCTTTCGCGGCGCATATCGGCGGGGAGGACAGCGAACTGGGAAATTTTTATATGAGCGGGCATGATTTTTTTGTGACCGAGGCCTGTGAATACAAGAAAAATCTCCTGGAAGTGGAGGCGGAAAAAGCCGTTTTGCTGAATATAGACCGCGATCATATGGAATGCTATCGGGACGAGGAAGAATTGGTCGATACTTTCCGCCGGTACTGCGGGAAGGCGAAACTGGCTTTTGTCTGTGCGGACGACGCAAAGTGCCGGGGACTGGGCGATTTTTCCACGTTCGGCATTGACGCCGCGGGCGCGGATTACCGTGCTTCGGAACTCCGGCAGTCGGGGGAAAAATATTCCTTCACGGTGTCGGAATACGGAAAATCGCTCTGTCGGATCCGTCTGAACGCCGCGGGGAGATGCAATGTCTACAATGCGCTGGCGGCCTTTTCGGTGATGAGGAGTTACGGATTTGACGAACAGGAAATCCGGCAGGGACTGGAATCCTTCCGGGCGGTCAAACGCCGTTTCGAGAGCATCGGAAGCTGGACGGGGGCTTCGTTCATCTGCGATTATGCGCATCATCCGCGGGAGATTGCCGCGACGATTGCCACGGCGGAACGCATGTGCCGCGGAAAGTTGTACGCGGTGTTTCAGCCGCATACCTACTCCCGTACAAAATTTCTGATGGGGGATTTTGTAAAAGCCCTGCGGCCGGTCAAAAACCTGATGATTTACAAGACATATCCCGCGCGGGAATATTACGACGAAGAGGGGAGCGCGAAAACGCTTGCGCGCAATGTCGGAAATTGCCTTTACGCCGAAAGCATTCGGGAGCTCATGACCTGGCTGAAGACGACTTTGCAACCGGGGGACATCGTTCTGTTTCTGGGGGCAGGGGATATTTATTATGCGGCGCAGTATCTGCTCCGGGAACTGAATAAATGACGGGACGGGGTACGGATTTCCCCGAAAAAGGACGGCGTGGAAGAGGAAAAGAAAAAAACTCTTCGCCGCCGTCGTTTTTTTGTGTAAATACAATAGAAAAAAGCAAAAAAAAATGCTATAATAAATGGGTATAAACGGGGAGGTGTCCGTCTTGAAAGAGAATAACGAAAAAGAAAAAACCGAAAAGGATAAGAAAAAGGAATCGGGAATCGTCACCCGCGAAAGCGTAAGCGCGGTCTGCGCTCTGTTTTCCGCGCTCGCGTTTCTTATCCTGTGCACGCGGTCTTTGATTTTCGGTACGATCGGCATTGCCGTCAATTCCTTCCTTCTCGGATTGTTCGGCTACCTGGCTTATCCTCTGCTGCTCTGCGCGGTGTATGTTTCCGCCACGTCCTTTCTCGGCAAACGCTTTATCCGCAATCGGAAAGCGGCGGGTGCCATTGCGGTGGCCGTGATCTGCGCGATGCTCATCTTACATACCGCCGTCACTTATTCGTGGGATCTCGGCGGTTATTTGTCCCGCTGTTTCCGCGCGCCCGAAGAAGGCGCGCACGGGATCGATTCGTCTACGCCTGCCGGTTGGGTCGGGGGGGTGATCGTCTATCCGCTCGCGCAGTTTACGACGAGGATCGGCGCGCTGGTGATCCTGTCCGCGCTCTTTTTGCTGTTTGCTTATTTTTCCGTCTATTTCTGGGCTGGAAAGGCTCTGCCGCACAGGACAAAGGAGAAAAAGCCGTTCGGACAGGCTCCGGAACGCCGTTCCGCGCAGGCTCCGTCCGGAGCGGTCGCGCAGGAACGGTATGCGGCCGCCCCTCCGGAAAGCGCCGGCAGACGGGACGGGGAATATGACAGCCGGTACGCCGGCGCTTACGACGGGCGCCGCGGAATGCCGGCCGAAAACGCCGGTGTTTACGGCAACGCGTACGACAGCGGATACGGAGTTCGCGCGCAGAATGCTTCTTCCGTTCCGGGCGGTCGCGGCTATGCGCAGACCGCAGAATACGGGGAATATGACGGAAGTTATGCCGCAAGGCCGGAAGTCCGCCAGCGCCCGGGCGTATCCCTTCCGGACGGAACCCCGCGCGATTCTGCCCGTTACGGACAGGCTCCGCAGGGGTATCAGCCCTCTCAGGGCGCTTCCGGCGATTCTTTCCGCAGTCCGCAGCCTGCAGACGCGGCGTCCGCAGCAGACAGGGCGGACAGAACGGCGTTTTCTCCGTTCGGAACCATGAACGGGTCCGCCCGCGCGGAAGAGAGACCGGCCGGCAATACCGGTTACGGAGAATATCAGAAGAGCCGGGAATTTCTGTTTGGCGGAACGCCTGCGGAAAATTACCGCAAAAATCTTATTTTCGATACCAATGCCAACGTAAACAAACGCCCGCCCGTCGATCCCAATCAACCGGCTTTTCACGAAGGAGGTTTTTCGGGGTCTTATTCGGCAGCGTATGCCGATTCGGTGAACGGCGGGGAGGAACCCGCGCGCCCCGCCAAAATTCTTACGGACAACACCGAAGGAAAGGATTTATATACTCCCTATACTCTCCGGGACAGCGATTCGGAACCCGGATTCGGCGGAAGCCGGAAGACGCCGGATTTCGGCCGGGATGAGGGGTCTGTTCCCTCCGATTCTCCGTTCCGGACGCAACCCGTTGCTCCCGCGGAACCCGCTCAGCCTTTCTTTGTCCGCCCGGAAAACCGTGCGGACGATCGCTCGGTCGGTCGGGACGATTTCGGAATACCGCGCGCAGACGTCTCTTCTGCGCCTCCGGTTTCTCCGGTTTCGCCTTTTACGCCGGCGGCTGATTCTGCCGGTTCGCCGTTTTCCGCATCGCCTTCCGTGCCGGATTCCGGTTCTCGAGAAGACGGAAATTTCCGAGTACGGGACGGGGAGGACAGACCGGGCGCAACGGATGGAGCAGACCGTTCGGAGCGATCGGACCGGACGGAAAGCGCCCGGCCCAGCTTTATGGATATTTTCTCGACCTCCAATCCGAACATTTACGGGTTGCAGGAAGATGACGACCGGCCTTCTTATCGGGAAGACCGGAGCGAACGGGGTGAAAACCCCGGATTCCGGTTTGATTCCGGGCGTTCGGAGACAGACGGCGGGTTGATGACCGACAGAGGCGAGGACCCGACGGTCGGCGGAGAGGGGAGAGGGGATCGCTTCCCGGACTCCTCGGAGGCTTTTGGCGTTTCCGGCCGGATTGACCGGGACGGCGATCGTACGGACCGGACAGACCGCAGGGATATTTTTGACGAACCGGAGGATCCGTACAGTCTCCGTTCGGATTTTTCGGGAACGGACAGAGACCGGACTCTCCGCGATCCGCTTGCGGACGATGCGGAAACGGAAGGAAGGAGAGGGCTCGGCCGTCCGGACAGGGCTTTCGGCCGGGACGAAAGCCGTTTGCCGGAAGAAGAAAAGCCCGCGGAAGAGGAAAGAAAAGCGCCCCGGCCGAAGCCGGTGCCGGCGCCTAAACCCCGCGTGCATAAGCCCTATCAGAGCGCTCCGCTCGACTATTTCGATTGCCGCGACGTGGAGCCCGATTCCAGCGCCGAAGAGGTGGAGAACACCAAACAGACGATTCTGGAAACGCTGGAAGCCTTCAAGGTCACCGATTCCACGATTGCGTCGGTCACTTACGGTCCCACCGTCACGCGGTATAACGTGGTCATTCCGCGCAACATTTCCGCGCGGAAAGTCGTCGCGCTCGATCAGGAGATCGCGATGAATCTTTACGCGAGCAGAGGGGTGAACATCTATCCGAACTTTGAGGACGGCGCGGTGAGTATAGAAGTGCCGAACAAGACGAGACAGTTCGTGCAGCTCGGCTGTATGCTGACGGGGGACGGATTCACGAAGTCCAAGCCCACGGCGCTTGTCTTTGCTATGGGCAAAGACGTCGGAAACCGCAAGGTATACGGCGATATCTGCAAGATGACCCATCTTCTGGTGGCGGGCGCTTCCGGTTCCGGCAAGAGTGTGTTCCTCAGGAGCCTCATCATCAGCCTGATCGTCAAATATTCCCCGCAGGAACTCCGGCTGATTCTGATCGATCCGAAAAAGACGGAATTTGTCATTTACGATCAGTTGCCGCATCTGATGATCAACGAGATCATTACGGACATCGGGAAAGTCATTCAGAGTCTGAACTGGGCAATCGGCGAGATGAACCGCCGCTATGAACTGTTCGAACAGATGAGCCGTTCGGGAACCTACGTCGTGAACATCGACGAGTACAACGCGGCTCTGCCCGCGGGCGAGGAAAAACTCGCAAAAATCGTCATCATCGTGGACGAGCTCGCTGATCTGATGCTCGCCGCGAAAAAGGAAGTAGAGGACCGGATTCAGAACCTCACGCAGAAATCGCGCGCCGCGGGCATTCATCTCATCATCGCCACGCAGCGCCCTTCGGCGGACGTCATCACGGGCGTCATCAAGGGCAATCTGCCCACCAGAATCGCATTTTCCGTCGCTTCGGACGTGGATTCCCGGGTCATTCTCGACGCTTCGGGCGCGCAGAAACTGCTGGGTATGGGCGACTTGCTGTATCTGATGGCGGGCATGAATACGCCCACCCGTGTACAGGGCGCGTCCATCTCCTCCGAGGACGCCCAGAAAGTGGTCAATTATATCAAGGCCAACAACGAAGCCGATTTCGACGAATCGGTTTCCGATTTCATCAATAACACCCGCTCCTCGGGCGGAGATTCCGAAGAGGACGGGGACGACAGCGTGGAAGAGGTATACATCGACGCGCTCCGGTACATCATTCAGAGCGGGAGCGCTTCCATTTCCATGATTCAGAGAAAGTGTTCCGTCGGGTACAATAAGGCGGGCAAGATCATCGAATGGATGGAGGACATGGGGTATATCTCGGCGTTTGACGGCGCGAAGGCGAGAAAGGTATTGATCACGAAAGAAGAATTCGAGATCAAAT
>DVMZ01000012.1 GCA_018714725.1 Candidatus Scatosoma pullistercoris | reverse complement strand
CAGTCGTACAGCTTGGACATGGGTTTGTCGAGATAGACGTTCTCGATCGCGGCGGCAAAGATGTCCGCCGTCGAGAGAATGCTGAATTTCTCGCGCATCTTTTCGTCGGGAAGGTGAATGGTGTCCAGCATCACCAGCTTGGTGATCGCGGATTTTTCCAGCCTTTCCACGGCCGGACCGCTGAGCACCGCGTGCGTGCAGGCGGCGTAAATCTCCGTCGCGCCCGCGTCTTTCAGCGCCTGTGCGCCCTGGCAGATCGTGCCCGCGGTGTCGATCATATCGTCGATCATGAGGCATCTCTTGCCGTTGACGTCGCCGATGATGTTCATGACTTCCATGACGTTGGCTTTGGGACGGCGCTTATCGATGATCGCGATGGGCACCCCGAACTTTTCGGCCACCTTTCTCGCGCGCTTCACGCTGCCGACGTCGGGCGAAACGATGACGTCGATGTTCCCCTCTTTGGCAAAATAGTTGCAGAGCGTGGGCCCGCCAAGAAGATTATCCACGGGGATGTCGAAAAATCCCTGAATCTGTTCCGCATGAAGATCCATGGTCAGCACGCGGTCGGCGCCCGCGGCCGTAATCAGATTGGCGACGAGCTTGGCGGTGATGGGATCGCGCGAACGGGCTTTTCTGTCCTGGCGGGCATAGCCGAAATAGGGCATGACCGCGGTGATTCTGCCCGCGCTGGCGCGCTTGGCCGCGTCGATCATGATGAGCAGCTCCATGAGGTTGTCGTTGACGGGCGTGCAGGTGGACTGGATGATGAACAGATCCCTCCCGCGCACGGTCTCCTCGATGTGGATGCTGATCTCGCCGTCGGAGAAAGTGGAAACGTCGATGCCGCCCAGCTCGGTATTGAGCTTGCGCGCGATTGCTTCCGCCAGCGGACGGTTGGAATTTCCGGAAAACAACTTGATTTCATTGCCGTGAGTTATCATGAAGTACCTTCCTTTATATTTTGTCCGAACGGAAAAAGCGCTTTCCCGCGCGTCTCCGGCCGGATTTTTTATCCGATGTACGACCTTTTCCCTCTTGCGGTGTTCCCGCCTTTCGGCTGAGCTTTAAGCCCCGATTTCCCTCTGTCTGATTTTACCTTTCCGTTATATTTACAATTATATAATAGCCCGTTTCCCTCTTTCAGTCAAGCGTTTGCGGGGCTTCATTCAAATTATTTCCGGATTATTTGCGGAATTTTTCCGCGCGTCCCGCTCCGCCTTTTCCGCCTTCTGCTTTTCCCGAAGCGCCGAAAAGAAGCCGCTCAAAAGCGCCGAACACTCCGCTTCCGCGACCCCGCCCGTCACTTCCGTCTTATGGTTGAGCAGATTGGCCTCCGCAAGCGCGGCGGTCAGAGAACGCCCCTTCTGCTCGTAAGCGCCGAAATACAGCCTGTCCACGCGGGCGTTGAGCGCCGCGCCCATGCACATCGGACAGGGTTCCAGGGTCACATACAGCTCGCACCCCTCCGGCAGGCGCCAGCTGCCGAATTTCCGGCAGGCCGCGTCGATCGCCATCATCTCGGCGTGCGCGGACGCAAGCTGCTTCTCCGCCCGGCGGTTGTAGCCGCGCGAAACCACCCGGTTTTCATACACCACCACGGCGCCGATCGGCACTTCGCCCTTTTTCATGCCGCTTTTCGCCGCACGGATGGCCGCCCGCATGAATTTTTCCCGCCGGAGCTTTTCTTCCGCCTGCTGCTTCGCTTCCGCCGCCTCTTTTTCCGCCCGCTTCTCCCGGTATTTTTTCCTCTTCTCTTCCGCCTGTTGCGACTTCATTTCTTCCGTCTTTTCTTGCGTGTTTTCCTGTATCCGTTCTGTCTGTTCTTCCACGAGCGCTCCTCCTGCGCTTTCCGCCGTTTTTCGTCTTATCCTTTCTTGCCGTCTGCCGTTCTCCCTTTTTCAACGCATACCTGCCGCACACGTTTCAAGAAGAGTCCTGACGGAAAAGAGATTTTTCTCTTCCAGCTCCGCATACGCTTCATCGCCCAACGGGTGCGAAAGGGAATCCCGGCCGGCCTCCACCGTAAACGCGGGAATATGCAGCGCCGCGATACACCAATCCTTATAGCCGCCCGTACTGCCCGGCGCACGGCAAAGGGGATAGCCCGTACTCGCCGAAAGCGCCAGCGCCAGTTTTTTGTCCCTCGCGCAGGCCGTGAGCGACTGGCCGTAGTACCAGTAAATCTCCTCGCCCTTGGTGTGATAGCTGATCGTCAGATCGGGGCGGATTTCCTCGGTGAACGCTTTGAGCGCGCGGGTTTCCGGCTCGGACAGCGGCCGGGGGCCGATATAATTTTCGCCGGCCGGAATGCGGACGTTGCGCTTTCCCCGTCCCCAGTCCGCGGGAAAATTGACGTTGAGGTCCACCGCCCGCCCGTTGGCTTTCCAAAGGGAGAAATCCTCCGAACCGTTGACGGCGAGAAGTTCCGCCGCCGCAATCGGATCGGGCGCCGACTCCCTTCCCCGCTGGCAGAGCAGGGCGCCGTCGGGATTGACCAGCGGAACAAACCAGGCGCTACCCCGCCCCGTCCCCAGCCGGAACTGCGCCAGCGCCAGCCGCGCGGTGATCCATTCCCGGCCGTGAATAGCGTACTGCGCGATACAGACGGGCCGCCCTTCCCCCATGCGGAACGCATACAGATTGCGGCCGAACACGCTGGTGCCGATCACCCGTTTTTCCGCCTGCACGCCCCTGTAAAACTCCGTGATTTCCTCATAGATATCCATGGAATATCCTATGCAATCCCGGGGGAAAAAGCAACTTTTCCGGATTTTTTCCGGAATTTTCCCGGAATTTTCCGGCGTTTGTCTGCCGCGCCCCGGTCCAGGCCGCTCCGCAACCCCTTTCGTGCCGCCTGATCGCCGCTTTTTGCGCCGCTTTATTTGTGATAAGCGGATCCGCTGTTGATCATAAACGCGCGATAGACCTGTTCGGCGAGAATCACCCGCATGAGCTGATGGGGAAAGGTCATATCCGAAAAGGAAATCCTCCGGTCGGCCGCGGTTTTCACCCGGGCGGACAGGCCGCAGGACGAGCCGATGACAAAGGTCAGTTCCTTCCCTTCGTCGCAGGCCCTGCCGATTACGGCGGCAAAGCCCTCGCTGGACAGTTTCTCCCCCTCGACGGCGAGCGCGACGGTATATCCCCGGCAGGCGCGCAGAATTTCGTCCGCCTCTTCCTCGGGCCCCGCGCGCTCGGGCAGTTCCACGATCTCCGTGCGGGCAAACCGCGACAGCCGCTTGACGTACTCCGCCACCGCTTCGCGATAAAAGGATTCTTTGAGTTTTCCCACCGCCACAAACCGGAGCTTCTGCATACTCAGCCTCCGAATCCGGACAGAAGTCCGCTCAGCCAGACCACGGCGCACACCGCGATCCCTGCCGTCGCGCAGAGGAAAAATCCTTTTTTATCCGCTTTGGGCGCCGCTTTTTCGTCCGTTCCCGTATCCGGGGCCTTACCGGCGCGGCGGAATACGCCCCCGTCCGCGAGCAGCCAGACGACCGAACCGATCAGGCAGAGGACGGAACAGACGAGCACGGGAATAAGCGCGGGGGCGGGGATATCGTCGTAGCCGAACCTGGCGAGGAGGATAATCAGCGCGTTGTTGAGAAAATGCGAAAGAACCGTGGGCAGAATGCTGCCCGCCCGCAATGCAACAAACGCAAACGCGACGCCGCAGACGAACTGATAGGCCGTCTGCACGGGATTCTGATGATAGAGGGAGAACAGCGCGCCGCAGAGGAGCGCCGCCCCGACGGTGCCGAAACTTTTCAGTCCTTTCAGGAGCAGACCGCGGAACACGAGTTCCTCAAACACTGCCGGAAGCACCGCCACCGCCAGGAGCACGCCCAAAAGCCCCCATCCTTCCAGCGAGGGAATTTTCACTTCGGAAGGCTGATACCCGAACCGTTCCAGAAAGGAAATAAACAGCGTATTCAGCTGAGAGAGAGACAAAAGCCCGACCTGAAGCAATACGGCAATCAGGTAATATTTCGGACGGCAGGTGCCGACGACGCTTTTCACCGGCTCTTTTGTTCGGAGAAAATACCCGGCCGAAACCGCCGCAAAGCCGACCGGCGCCAGCAAAAAGCTGAGATAGAGATACCAGTTTTCGTCGGCATATTCTTCGGCCGAGGTGTAGCCGGCGGCAGAAATCCCGATCACAAACACAAACGAAAGGAGCAGGGACGCGACCACCGCCGCAGAATACACCAGCCCCGATTTTTTTTCTTCGGTGATTTCACCGAGCCATGAAGTTTGTCCCGTTTTTCTTTCCATAATTATATTATAACAGATTTTTCCGGGAAGGCAAACAAAAAACGGCGGAAAAGAAGTTTTTTCTTTCCCGCCGTTCATCCCGTCAGTTTTTCCCGGAATTCCCTGATGATCCGGCTTTCGATT
>DVMZ01000109.1 GCA_018714725.1 Candidatus Scatosoma pullistercoris | reverse complement strand
GCTGACAGTGGTTTCGTCCGGCAGAACCTTCAACTACTCCACGACCTCGATGAATATCTTCCGCATCGGGTCCGTCCCCTCTTAAACCGATCGGATTCCCTTTCCCCGGACCGAGCCGCAAGCTCTGTCCGGGGAGCTTTGGAAAATAAAGTATAAAATTCCTGAATCCCGCCAAAATGATAAAGTTGACTTTTTTATGGTCTTATGATATTATACAAGTCAGGACCGCGCATAAATAAAGGCGTTCCCCGCACAATAAATTCAAAGGACACAACCCCATGAACAAACGATCGATCAGAATATTTTCGGCGCTCCTTGCATTCCTTTTCTGCAGCGCCGGCATTCTCACAGCCTGCTCTTCCGGTTCTTCCGGCTCCGCATCAGACTCCGTTTCGGATTCTGCAACTTCTTCCGACTCTTCCGACTCTTCCGACTCTTCCGACTCTTCCGATTCCTCCGTGGAAGAACAGCCCGACGATTCCTATCCGGATACTTTATTCTCCTCAATCTTTTCCAATCCTTCCAAAGTCGGCATGAGCGCGGAATATCTGGGTACCGTGGAAAGAAATCTTCCCGAAGTTTCAGACGGCGGGCTGGAAAAATATCCCGTATACGGCACCCGGCTGTCCGCCACACAGGAAGAAAAGCAGGCGATTCTGGACGAGGACGCTTCTTTGCGCGCCTCCAAGACCACTTACGACAGCATGGACGCCGAAGGAAACCTTTTGCTGAACGGCGAACCCACCGGCAAAAAACTGTACAAGCACACCGCTTCCGTCGGCATGTACGAAGGCGACGTGAGGGACGACGAACCGGCCATCATCAAGCGACTGACCATTCGGCCTAGAAGTTCCGGAAACCACATCACGGGACTTTATGCGCCCGCCGGAGAAGTGGTGAAAATCGAACTGAGCAAAGAAGACCTTGAAAAAACAGGCGGACTGACGGTGTATATCGGACAGGCGCTGACCAACGGCCAGGCCAACAACATCTGGCTGGAGAGGGATTTCAACCGCATGCCGGTCATCCTCAACACAATGACCGTCAAGAACGAGACAAACTATGTCGGCTCTTACCTGGGTGGGCCGATTTATATACAGCCGCTCAAAACCGGCAGTGAATTCACGGTGACCATCTCGGGCGCCGTCGCCTATTCGCACTTTATCGCAGGCTACACGACGCCCGAAGAATTCGAGCGGAACAAAAACTCCTCCGCCCCCTATTTCGATCTCGAAGTGTGGGACGACGGGGTACGGCATTCCGGCCCGAACGCCCGGGCGAAGCAATTCGATTACGAAGAGCTTACCCAAGCGGCTTTGCTTTGGGAAAAAATTTCTCTGGTTTCCGACAAAGTTCCCGCCGGTTCGGGCGGCGACACAGGAATTACTTTCCTGTACGATCCCTTTGTCGCCGCGGGAAGCATGGTTGCCTTCGTAGGCCGGCACACGGTGAACTGCCCGCTGTATTGCCTGACTGCAGCCCTTGACGCGGAAAGCGCCGTCAACAACGCCTCCGACGCCTTCTGGGGCTGTATTCATGAATACAACCACCATTATCAGCGATTCGGATTTTATCCCGGGGACGAAGTGACGAACAACGCCGTCAGCCTTGTGGAATACAGTCTGTTCACGCGGATCTCCGCCAACCGGATGGCAACCGGCGGAAACGAAGGCAACTACGCCACCGGCTGGAACCGCTACACCAATCCGAGCTGGTCCTTAAAGCAGACCCTCGCCGCTTCTTCCGCCAATTCCGCTCTGGATACCTATGCGAATCTGCTTCACGCCTTCGGACAGGATCTGTTTATCAAAGCGACGCAGGCGGGCAACGGAGGAGGCGGCGTCGATACCTGGTACAAAGCGGTGAGCGACGCTACGCACAACGATATGACCTACTATTTCCGCGACTTACTCCGCCAGAACGTCTCTTCCGATGTTCTCGCCTCTTACGCGGCGAAAGATTACCCCATGTTTGTACCCGTGGCGTCTGTCTATCAGACGGGCAGAAGCTTCCTGAAAGACGGAAAAAAATATTACAGCGACACCGCCCGCCCCTACGAGATCGACACAGGCGCCGATTTTGAAATCGATCTGAATACCAATATCGTTCTGCCGCAGGGCTTCACCTATACCGTGAAAAATGTTTCCTCTCCCGCGTTCGGGACTCTGACAAAAAAGAGGGACGGCGTCTATGTTTATACGCCGGATGAGGCGAACAAGACTTCCGGAAAGATTTTCGTGTCCTTAGGCATCATCAAAGACGACGGCGCCTTTACCGTAGACGACGTCGAACTGGTGCTCGAATTCAGCCAGAAGCAGTACAAGCCGAACACGCTGGAACGCACGGTGTACACCTATTCCGCCGAAAATATGTATTCCGGTGTAAAAGAAGCGGTCGAGAATGAATATGCCGGCTATACGACGGTGACGGAAGAAGACAACACCAACCGGGTGCAGAACGGAAACGCGGAAATCTGGGAACCGTCTCCCGGTTCGCAGGCAATTATGGAGATCCGCGGAAAATTCCGCATCTCTTCGGACGGAAAATACCGGATCGCCCTTCGGGGCCGCACGTATGCGGGGCTGTACGTCTCCCTGGACGGCAAATCGTATGAAATGGCGGCCGACGTCGTCAATACGCAGGGACTTCCCGCCTTCGATCTTACCGACGAAAATCATTATACGGATTATGAGCTGAAAAAAGGCCAGTGGGTGTATTTCAAGGCCGTCCTACTGGTGACCAACTCTTCCAGTTTCATCGGCGTCGGGCTCGGGAAATTTGACGGAGACACCGTCAATGTCAGTTACCTCAACGCTTATCGCAATTCCTATCTTCCGGAAACCTTTACTTCGGACTACTTCTATCAGCGGGAATATGCCTACACCTATTCCGAAACTCCAGACGCAAAACAGAGCCTAGTCGAAACCAATTACAGCCCTTGGGACGCCAATTATCCCATCGACGCGCTGTTTGATGACGACGACACGAATTTCATCCATTCGGACAGGACGGAAATTACGGCCGAAAATCCCTTTGAACTCACCGTCGATCTCGGGGAACGAATCCGGGCAAACCGTTTTACGATTTACGGCGAGCCGTCCAGGCTCTATCTCCCGACCGATTTCGAGCTTTACGGCGGAGAGGATCCCGAACACCTCAGCCTGATCGCCAAGGTGACGGACGCCACGGTTTCCGGTTCCAATGTGGTCATAAATTTTGAAGAACAGAATCTGCGCTGTTATAAACTGATCGTCACAAACACTTCCGCATCCTCCACAAAATATATCGCTTACCGGCGCGCCGGATTCGCCTATGAGCTGGCCGGCGGAAACTGGATTTCCCCCGACGACGGACGCTTTGTCTACCGCGGAAACTGGGCTTTGTCCAGTGAACTGTCCACCTTCGGACACCTTTATACGGGAGAAAATGCGACAATGGAATTTGAGTTTTCCGGAACGCGTTTTGCGATTTTTTCCCGCAAATCCCCCGATTATGAAAGTTTTGAAGTGCTGATCGACGGCGAACCGGTCGGAACGGCAAACCTGCGCGCAGACAAAGGCGCCACCGCAGTCGTCTGGCTTTCGGAAGCGCTGAAAGACGGCACTCATACGGTGATTATCCGCAGCAAGACAAAATTCAACATCGATTCGGTTGTCTTATGGCAATGACCTGTTTCAAACCGGCCGCGGCGGCGTCTTTTCAGACGCCGCCGCGGTTTTTCATTATCCGCTCTCCGGCAGGCGATATACTTCGATCGTGTACTCCGCACTGACCGTATCCGAACTCAGAAGAATATAATTTTCCTCTTCGACAAACCGGCAAAGAAATTCCTGCATCTTTGTCAGACCGCTTTTCTGACCTTCCCGGAAAGATTGTTCGTGCGCCTCCCGCACGGAATCGGGAATAAAACAAAGTACCAGCACGACGGGCCTTTTCTCTTTCAGTACCTCTATATCTTCCGCCACCGCCTGATCGGTGCTGACGTCAAACCACTGCACGGCGGTGAACGTCGCACGGCGCCTCTCCGTCGCCAGGTACAGAACCGGCATATGCGGAAAGATGAAAATTTCCTCCTCCGCCGCACTGTTCTCCCTTATTTCCCGATACACGTTGTTATACATCCGGGCATACGCCTCATTCATCTCAATGCCCTGAAACGCGGGAATCACGCACTCTGTCGTCTGTTCCCCGTAACTTCCCGTATCCAGTCCCCACCAGGAATACGGGGAGCGGATTTTGACCGAAAAGGAAATCCCCAAGTCAAAAACCATAAAGACGGCCGTTGCCAGCGATAAAAATCTGCGGCGGGGGAAACGGGCGATCCCCGCGAACGAAACCGCCGACAGCGCAAATGCGGGCGCCACCTGACTTTCCCCCAGTCCTCCCGACATGGAAACGGCATAAGCCAGCACAAACGCCGTGCCCGAAAGATAGAAATATTTGCAGAGAAAACCGTCGTCCGCCCGGATTTTCCGGCGAAAGATGCACGCCCCCGCAAACGCCGGAAACGCAAGCATCGAAAACAGAAAGGGAAGATATTTCCGCCAGGATCTGTTCCAGGAAGAAAAAATTTCCGCAAGCGCGGGAATCGCAAAACACAGAACGACCGTCAGCAAAGCCGCGGCCGCCGTCGCATACATCAGCCGTTGTTCCGCTTTGTCATCGGCGTCCGCCCCGTTCGCCCCGTCTGCGTCCTTCACGCCCCTTTCTGCTCTTTTCCTGCGGGAATACACCGCCGCAGCAAACAGCAATCCGACCCATAACAATGCGACCGGAAGACAGGCGAAAAGAAGTTTCTTCTCCCGAAAAAACCAGCCGAAAAGGACGGCGGAAAGACTCCCCCCTTTGGCCCCCACGGAAGCCTGAAAATTGTAGTAAAAATAGGCGCCGAGCGCACCTTTGGACGCCAGAAACAGGAACATCCCGCCATAGAGAAGAACACAGACGGCGAAAGATACAAGAACCTGCCGCCAAAGATCCCGTTTTTGGCCGAATACCGCCGCCGCAAAGACGAGCGCCGCCAGACAGAACGCGAGGTACAAAAGTCCGCTGCTCTGCTTATAAAGACTGGCGTGCACCGCAAATACCGTGCCGAGAATTCCGTCGGACGAAAAAGGTCCGTCGCGCTTTTCCACGCTGCTTCCGGGACGGAAAACCCCGTCGAAATAACGGAGAAAAAAATAGATGGAAGCATATACGCTGAGGTCCATCAGCCGGATATAGTCATAAAAAATCTGCGCGCTTTCGCTTTGCAGAAACGCGGCCGTCAGCATTCCCCCGATCATTCCGACCAGCGGTTTCCGGAACAGTTTCCCGAAAATCAGACAGGCAAACACGCCCGTGGCGGTGTAAATCAGTACGCCGAAAACGCGGAGAACCATCAGACGATAGCCGAAAATTTTTGTGACAAAAGCGATCACATACACATACAGCGGCGGAAACAGCAATTCAAAATCCAGATACGGAACCGCGCCCCGCTCGTTGATTTCATAGGCGTAATAGGAATACCAACCCTCTGTGGGCGGAAGCGCCTTATCCGCCTGCGACCCCGCCCAGACACAGCATAAGAAGCCGACCGCGAAACAGGCAAAAATCAGCCCCGCATGCCCGGACAGATATGCCCGCAATCTATCCGTCGGGCCGGGAGCCGCCGAATTTTTTTCCTCGGCGACCGGAATTATTTTTCTTTGCTCTGACACGATTCATTCCCCGAAATTGATTCGTTTTTCTTCGACCACCAGCGGACGGCGGCTCACCTTCGACCGGATGAGGAGAAGATACTCCCCGAGCAGACTCATAAAGACGGCAGAGAGGGAAAACAATACCCCCATGCCACATAAAAGCGCCGGAAAAAGCACGTTCTTTCCGAGCGCCGCCAGGATGACACACGCGATTCCGCCGAAAACGGAAAGTACGCCTGCCCCTATCCCCGTCCCCATCATCAGCCGGACGGGGAATTTGGTATATTGCGTAAAACTCAGCATCGCCGCGTCGTACAGAGTGCAGAAGTTATTGTGCGACTTTCCCGCCCTTCTTTTTTTCTGCGTGTAAGGCACTTCGGCCCGCTGAAACCCGAGCTCCGCCACAATTCCCCTGAAAAACGGCAACGGATCGTCCAGCCTCCGCAGAACGTCGATGAAACTTCTGTCATACAGCCCCGTGCCCGTAAAATGCTCGATCTGTTCCGCTTCGGAAAATTTTCGTAAGAATTTATAATAGCCTGTCCGCAAAAAACGCAAGAATTTGTTTTCTTCGCTTTCCGTCTTGACGGCGCAGACGATTTTATACCCCTTTTCCCATTCCGCAACCAGTTCCGGAATGATTTCCGGCGGGTCCTGAAAATCACAGCACATGGAAATCACGCAATCGCCGCCGGTCTGCTGCAATCCGTAAAACGGGGAGTTGAACTGCCCGAAATTTCTCGCGTTGAAAATGGCTTTGATTTTCCTGTTCCGCGCGCACATCGCCGAAAGTTTTTCCCTCGTACCGTCCGTGGAACAGTTGTCGATGAACAGAATTTCATAATCGTACCCCGGCAGAAAATCCATCTGCGAGAGAATCGCCTCGCTCATCGGAAGGACGTTTTCCGCTTCATTGTAGCAGGGAATCATAAAACTTATCTTCTTCAATCCGCATTTCTCCTCTGTCCGGCCGTGTTTCCCGTGCCCGTCCGCCCTCAGGAGCCGCCCCGATCTGCGGATATGCACATCTGCCTATGTAAACCATCTGTCCGCCCTTGCGCAAACTCCGCACGGTTTGCAAGAAATTTACGCGCGATATGCGCACGGCGGCACGCTATCCTCTCCCAAAGCGCAGAATTTCCGAAATCCCCTCCCGGAAAGATTTTTCCGGTTTCCAGCCGGTGTCTTCCGTCAGTTGCCGTATATCCGCCGCAAGATGCATAGGTTGATGCGGATAATAAGGAATGGCGCCGAAACAGAGTTGCGCCCCCGGAGCAACGCAGTCGCGCAATTCTTCGACATATTCTCTGAGCGGCCGCGGCTGCCCCGAACCGAGACAATAAGTGCGGCCGTCTTTTCCGCACTCCGCCACCGCAAAAAACGCTTTGGCGGCGTCTTTGGAATACAGGTAGTCCCAAACCTGTCCGCAAGAAGTCAGACGAGGCGTTTCTCCTTCGCGCAAAGCGCGGAAAAGATAGGAAATCAACGAAGTTTCCCCGTCGTTGGGGCCGTATACGCTGACTACCCGTACCCAGCAATGACGGATTGCGGCCCGAGCGCAGAAATTGGCCGTCAGCCGTCCCGCCGCGTATTTTGCGATTCCGTAGCCCGATTCGGGAAAGACGGGGGTCTTTTCGCCGAGCGGCGCTTGTGCGATTCCGTATTCCGCCTGCGATCCCGCCCCCACAAACACTTTACAGCCGCATTGTTCCGCCAGCCGCGCCGCGTCGAGCGAGTACCGCACATTGTCGAGCTGCGTATCGAGATCGTCGCGGCCGGAAACCGTCGTCTTTTTCCAGGCCAAATGGAAAAACGCGTCCGCGGCCGGTAAGCTCCCTGCAAGAGACGCATATCCGGAAAGATCGCATTCGACGATGCGCACTCCGTTCAGCCCCCGGATTTTTTCTGTTCCCGGCGAGCCCGGACGGCAGATCGCACACACCTCCACGCCGCGACGGGAAAGCAATTCCAGAAGCGCCGTCCCGATCGCACCCGTCGGCCCGGTGACAATCACTTTTTTCAGTTCCATCGAACGCCTCCTGCCCGGACAGTTCCGGACCAATCGCAAAAAATCAACCTTCCATATCCTCTTTCAGCTCTTCTGCCGGCAGGAACGGATACATATCTTCCAAGGACGGTGAGATGATGCGGCCGTCGGGAAATACTCTGGAAGAGAGTTTGGGGGCAAAGAACTGCGTTTTATCCAACACCGCTTCGCACAGTACCGGCCCCTCCGCATGCAGGACTTTTCCGAGAATTTCCCCCATGGTCTCCGTATTGTCGATGAGAAAATAAGGAATGCCGTAAGCAAGGGCAATTTTCTCCGCCGAGGGAAAGGAAATGCCGCTCTGTTCGTCCACACCGCTGAATCTTCCCCCGAACAGATTGCTCTGCGTCTGGCGCATGGAATGATAGCCGTCATTGTTCAGCCAGAACAATTTCAAGGGCAGCCGGTGATGTACGACGGTCTGCAATTCCTGCAAATTCATCTGCACCGACCCGTCCCCCTCCAGGCAGACGACCTCCTTCCCGCGGCAGGCGAAGGCCGCGCCGATCGCCGCAGGCAATCCGTATCCCATGGCGGCGCTGCCCGAATTGGTGAACAGCCGCTGACCCTTCCGGATGACCATCGCCTGAAAGGAACAGACGCACGCGCTGCCGTTGCCCGTCACCGTGACCTGTCCTTCGGGGAGCAGCCGGCTGAGCTCGTATACGAACACATAGGGATTGACCGGGGATTTTTTACGATAATATTCAGGCAGGACCGCCGGATATTTTTCATTCATCGCACGGGAATGGGCCAGCCAATCCGCGTGCCGGCCGCCGAGGTACGGAAGCGCCAGCAATTCGTCCAGCACCTCCCGTATATCCGCATGAATTTTCATGTCCACATGCAGAGTCGGTTTGTCCAGCTCTGCCCGGTCGATGTCCACCGCCGCCAGAAATGCGTTTTTTGCAAAGTTTTCGTAATTGAAACTGATCTGCCTGAGATTCATCCGACAGCCGAGACTCAGCAAAAGATCGCTGCTCTGCACGACGATGTTTCCCCCGCGCGTGCCCACCGTACCCGGCCTGCCGCAATAACAGGGATTGTCGTCGGGCAGGAGATCGTGCGCGTTCCACGCCGTAACCACGGGAATTTTCAGCTTTTCGGCCAACTTTTCAAGTTTGTCTGCCGTCCCGGTCATCCGGATCGCCTCCCCTGCCAGAATCACCGGCCGGCGCGCGGCGGCAATGCGGGAAAGCAGTTCTTCGAGCTGCGCCGTATCGGGCTTCGGCGGCAGCTGCGCTTTATCCTCCGACTCGTCATAGCCGGTCAGCTCCGAAACCCGGATTTTTGCCGCCTGCACGTCGAGCGGAATATCCAGCCACACCGGCCCCGGCCGGCCGTGCCGGGCGATATACAGCGCCTTTTCGAGATGATAGCGGATCGTGCGCGGATCGACCACCATCGCGCAATATTTGGTCATACAGCGCACGCAATCGAGAATGTTGAACTCCTGATCGCCGAGCTGGCGGAGCGGAATCTCCGGACAGCTGGCAACGGTCACCGAAAATTTTACCTGACCGCTGACGACGAACATCGGAACAGAATCCACCCAACTGCCCATAACCCCCGTCACGGCGTTGGTTCCGCCCGGCCCCGTCGTCACGCAGACGGCCGGCAGGCGACCCGTTGCCCGCACATAGCCCTCCGCGGCGAACGCGCACGCCTGCTCGTGGTGATTGTAAATGACGCGCAACCCCTCTTTGTGTCCGAGCGCGTCGTTCAGGTGCATTGCACCGCCGCCCGGAACGCTGAATATGTCCGTGATTCCGTTTTTCACGAAAAAATCCGCGATGTAATCGGCCACTCTGATTTCCATTTTCTTCTCCCGCTCCTCCCCGGCTTTTTCCCTTTTTTGCCGGAAGGTGAAATAGGTATGCCCGAAATAACTCACGAGCGTTGTGACAAACGCCGAGAGGATTCCCGCAAGATATTTATCCGTTCCGCCCCGATCAATCAGAAAATACTGAAACAATACGCCGAGCGCATAAACGGCGGCATAGACGAGTACAAAACGCCCGGCTTCCCTCCAGGATTTCTTTTTTTGCGAATAGGTGAAATACTTGTTCCAGAAATAACTGTGAACGGTGCCGATCATCGTTCCCAGTGCGCCCGACAGCGCATAATGCAACCCCAGATACCTCAGAAACAGATCGCTTCCCGTCCCCACCGCCGTATTCAGGCACCCCACAAAAAGAAACCGTACCCGGCGGTCACAATATAATTTTTTGGCAAGAAACCGGACCTTCATGTTTTTCCCCTGTAAATCCGGACAGACATTCCCGTGAAAGGGTCCTGTCAATTAT
>DVMZ01000108.1 GCA_018714725.1 Candidatus Scatosoma pullistercoris | reverse complement strand
ATGGGATTTTATGCTTTGGTCGGCGTATTTGCCGGTGACGTGACGTTGCGGTTGATCGGCGCGGGCTCGTCCGCCTACGCGATCTGGAAGGACATATCGGAAAGTTTCAGTCCGGTGTCCTGTTTTATACAATGGAACGAAAACATCGACTCTTTGCTGCGGGACTATGAGGCGAGTTGGAATCTGCCGATGTTTTTGTTCCCGTTCTTGTTTGCGGCGGCGGGATATGCGGCGTTCTTTTTCCTTATCCGCTATGAAAAAGCCGAAAATTCCGAGCAGAATTCCGACTCCTGGTTCGGCTATCGGACGATGATTCCCGTCTATACGGCTTTGCTGATCGGAATATCGGGCGGCGGGTGGATTTTTGTGGCGTTGTTTGCGGTTCCCGCAATCGTCCTGACCGTGGTCTATACCCGGAAAGTGCTGTTTTCCTGGAAATACTGGCTGATGATCGCCATAGGCGTCGCGGCGGGATTGGCGCTGAACGCGCTTATCTGACGACTTTATTCCGATTGCTTGACTTTTTTCCGGAAATGCGGTATACTGATAAAAACGGTCGGCTTCGGAAGCGCACCGTGGCGAAAAAGATGAATACATAGGAGGAAGGCCATGGAATATAAGGGACATTTTATGTATTATAAGACGGAAAAGGGGTACTATAATTATCGGCTGAAAGCGTCCAACAACGAGACGATCGCCGTGAGCGGCGGTACGGGTTATTCGTCGCTGTCTGCCTGCAAAGCGGGCATTGAAAGCGTCCGCGCCAACGTAAACGCGCACATCGAAGATCAGACGCTGGCCAAGACGGAAGTGCTGACGCATCCCAAGTTTGAACTGTATAAGGACAAGGCGGGCAAATTCCGCTACCGTCTCAAAGCGAGCAACGGAGAACTCATCTGCGTCTGCGAGGACGGATATGCCACCAAAGACGGCTGCAAGCGCGGCATTCAGAGCCTTGCCAAGTGGGCGGCGGAGTCCGACGTCATTCCCGAACCGTAAACCGCGCCGGAAAATCCGTTATGCAGTTCCGATAAAAATCCCCGCGGACAGAAGGCGGGGCGGGACAGCCGGCGGAGAGGCAGATTCATCATTAAAAAATCAAAGAGGGAATCGGCTTCCGCAACCGAAAGGTTGCGGAAGCCGATTTTTGCCGTCGGAACAAGTTTTATCGGCGAAATGCGCCGGGCAGGGAAGCGATGAAATAAAAAAACGGAAGAAAAAAGAGCATAGAAGAGAGGAAAATTCGGGACGTGAGCGGGAAAAGAGGAAAGTCCCGGACGAAAAAACGAAAGGAGACCGCAAAGGGAAAAGTACGGTACAAGCAACGCGGGAAAGGGGTGAAAAGAGGAGGGACAAAAGGTCATAGGAGAGTTTCGTATTCGGCGTACAGTTCGTCCATGCGGTTTTTGACCTGTTCGAGCCGTTTGCAGTTTTCGTTCAGCCGTTGATAATCGGAGGTCACTTCGGGGTCGGCGAGGCGGGCGCCGATGTCGGTCTCCTCCTGTTCCAGCGCGGAAATCTCCGCTTCGATTTCGCGGACGCGCTGTCGTTTTCTGGCCTCGGCGGCGCGTTCTTCTTTGGTACGGTAACCGGTGTCCCCGGATTTTTTGGCGGGGGCGGATTGCCCGGTTCCGGTTTTTTCCGTTTCCGCCGCACTCAGGGCGGATTTATAGGCGGTATATTCGTCATAAGTTCCTTTGAATTCAAAGATCGTGCCCTCTTTCAGTTCCACGATTTTCCCCGCGAGCGCGTTGATGAAATAGCGGTCGTGGGAGACGAACAGCACGGTGCCGTCGAAGGCCTTGAGGGCTTCTTCCAGGCTTTCCCGCGCGGGCAGGTCGAGGTGGTTGGTGGGTTCGTCGAGGATGAGGAAGTTCCCGCCCTCGCATTCAAAGACGGCAAGAGCGAGTTTTGCCCGCTCGCCGCCCGAGAGCATACGCACTTTTTTGTCCATGTCGCCCGCGTCCAGTTTTGCCTGCGCCAAAATGTTGCGCACCCTGGTCTGGTCCCAGAGCGGGTGCCGTTCCCAAAGTTCGCCGAGCACGGTATTTTCGGGGTTGAGGTTGGCGTTTTCCTGGTCGTAGCAGGCGATTTTGACAAATCGCCCGGTATGGACGGCGGGGTTTTTCCCGCGCGCGATTTCCTTGACGAGGGTGGATTTCCCCGTGCCGTTATCTCCGACGATCGCGCATTTTTCCCCGCGTTTCACGCCGAAGGAAGCTCCTTTCAGAAGGAGTTTCTCCCCCGCTTTCAGGTCGAGCCCGACGACGTCGAGCACCTGTTCGTAGGGCTTTTCGGCATAGGAAAAGCTGAAACGGGGCGGGGAGGGCGGGAGTTTGGGCTTTTCGAGCACCTCCATTTTTTCCAGCTTTTTCACCCGGCTGAGCGCAGATTTTGCGGTGGTGGCGCGCACGAGGTTCCGGTCCACATAATCCTGAAGGTGCGCGATTTCCTCCTGCTGTTTTTCGTATTCCTTGGCGAGCCGTGCCGTCTGTTCCGCTTTCAGCTGCTTGTATTTCGTATAATTGCCGCGGAACACCGTAAGCCGGCGGTTTTCCAGCTCGTAGACGGTGCGGACGGTTTTGTCGAGGAAATACCGGTCGTGGGAGACGGTGAGGATGGCGCCTTTGAAGCCGTCCAGATATTCTTCCAGCCAGAACAGCGTTTTGATGTCGAGGTGGTTGGTGGGTTCGTCGAGAATGAGAAGTTCGGGCTCTTCCAGCAACAGCCGACAGAGTTTGAGACGGGTTTTTTCGCCGCCGGACATGGTGGAGACGGGCTGATCGTAACAGCCGGAAAATCCCATGCCGTTGAGCACCGTGCGGATGCGCACTTCGTAATGATAGCTGTCGCGGGCGGCGACGCGGCGGTTGAGCGCTTCATATTTCGCGGACAGGGCGCGGTATTCGTCCGTGCCTTCCCGGGCGAGGGAAATGGCGTTTTCCATTGTCCGCAGAGAATCCAGCGCGCGGATGTTCTCGGCAAAGATCTCCCGCATTTCCCCGAACACGGTGTTTCGGGAATCGTAGCCGCCGTTCTGGGCGAGGTAGCCGATCCGGATGCCGTTTTTGCGGAAGAGAGAGCCGCTTTCCGGTTCCAGCTGGGAAAGTATCAGGCGCAAAAGGGTAGTTTTTCCCTCGCCGTTCGGGCCGATGAGCCCTACCCTGTCCCCTTCGGACAGGGTAAAAGAGATATTTTCAAGGAGAGAGCCTCCCCGGAAACCGAAAGAGAGATCTTCGGCGGAAATCAACATACTTTTTCCCTCCGCAATCGATGAAAAGACGTTTTTTTACACAAACTCGGAATATGGATTATCGGAAAACACTTGAAAGGATACGCCGGCTGGAATCGGAGATTGCCTATGCCGATCCCGCCCGCGCGGCGCATCTCACGCGCGAGATCGTGCATCTGAAAAATGCCGTCTTTCGCGGGGACAAATAGCCGGTCCGCAGCCGATTTCCGAGGTATCACCGATTATCGGTTTGCGTTCCGGAGTTGTCCGCGTTCGCGTTCCGGCTTGCCCGGGTTCGCCCTTGCGGCGCAGATTCTGCGCCGCAAGGGCGTTCAGTAGTCCCAACGGGGGATATATTGTTCGCCTGAGGAATCCCGCTTTTGCACAAACAGCCGCTCGATTCCGAGCGCAAACGCGGCATCGGTCACCTGTCGGTATTCCCGTGCGGTGACCGGTCGTTTCAGCTCGGGAAAGCGGGCGATGTCCCCGAAGGGGGTGTATTGGCTCATCAGGCTTAAATAAGCGGTGTCCGGCATTTCCTTCCGGAACCAGCGCAGGACGGCCAGGGAATCGTTCACGCCCAGCGGCATGACGAGATGCCGCACGATCAGACCCGAAAGCATTTTGCCCTCTTCGCTCATGCGGAGGGGCTTTTTTGCCATAAAAGAAATGGCTTCGGACGCTTTTTCAAAATAGTCCTCCCGCCCCGTATACCGCCTGGAAAGCGCGGGGGAAACGAATTTCATGTCGGGCAGATAGACGTCCACATACCCGTCGATGAGGCGGAGCGCTTCGACGTCGTCGTAGCCGCCGGAATTGTACACGACGGGGACTTTCGGCCGGTAAATTTCAAAGGCGGCCACCAGGTATGGGATGACGTGCGAAGGGGTGACCAGGGAAATGTTGTCGGCACCCGCGTCTTCCAGTTCCCGGAAGATGTCCGCCAGTTCGGCGGGGGTGATTTCCCTGCCGCGTTCGGCGCGGGAAACTTCGTAGTTCTGGCAGAAGACGCAACGCAGGTTGCAGCCGCAGAAAAAGATCGTCCCGCTTCCTTTGGAAAAGGAAATGCACGGCTCTTCAAAGGGGTGCAGGTAATATTTTGCGATCCTCAGCCCGGAAACGCCGCAGGCGCCCTGTTTTCCGGCCGCGCGGTCTGCGCCGCAGGCGACGGGGCAGAAAGTGCACTTTGAAAGGAATCCGGCCGCGGTCGGCGGCTTCGGTTCCGGTTTATCCGCAGAATGTGTGTCCATGAGATTCATTATAGCACGCCTTGGGGGAATTTGCAAGCGCAAAGGACGGGAAAACGCAGAGAATCCCCGGCAAAGGACAGAATAAAGTTGACAAAAGGGCGCGTGCGTAGTATAATAGAAATCCTGTACGGAGACGGAAACGACCCGGACGAAGAAAATCGGACACGGCGGAGAAAAAAGCGGCCGATGCTCCGGCGGTTCCGCGCGTACACAATTCGCGGGCAAATCCCAGCCGCCTGCGGACGAACTATGTTAAAAAGAGGATTTTTTACATGAAAAAGTTTTTTACCAGCGAAAGCGTCACAGAGGGGCATCCCGACAAAGTCTGCGATCAGATTTCGGACGGGATTCTCGACGCCATTCTCAGACAGGATCCGATGGCGCGCACGGCGATCGAGTGCTGTGCGGCTTATGATCAGCTTCTCATCATGGGAGAAGTGACGACGACGGCGAAAGTGGATTACGAGCAGACGGCGCGTGACATCATCCGCCGGATCGGCTATAATTTCGGCACGTTTGCTTATGACAAATGCCGGATTACTGTCGCCATACACGAGCAGTCGCCCGATATTGCCATGGGCGTGGACGCGTCTGTGGAGAAAAAACAGGGCGGCACGGCGGAAGATACGCTGGGAGCGGGCGATCAGGGCATGATGTTCGGGTATGCCTGCCGGGAGACGGAGGAGCTTATGCCTCTGCCTATCATGCTGTCCCATAAACTGGCCATGCGGCTGACGGAAGTGCGCAAGAGCGGACTTCTTCCCTATCTCCGTCCGGACGGAAAAACGCAGGTGACGGTGGAATACGAAGAAAAGCGCGCGGTGCGGGTGGACGCGGTGGTCGTCTCTTCCCAGCACGACAAAGAGGTGTCTCAGGAACGGCTCCGCGCGGATATCAGGAAATATGTGGTGGACGAAGTGATTCCCGCGGCGTTCCTCGACGCGAACACGAAAATTTACATCAATCCCACGGGCAGGTTCGAGATCGGCGGCCCGCAGGGGGATTCCGGGCTCACGGGGCGGAAGATCATCGTCGATACCTACGGCGGCAGATGCGCGCACGGCGGCGGGGCTTTTTCCGGAAAGGACTGCACCAAAGTGGACCGGAGCGCGACTTACTTCATGCGCTATGTCGCCAAAAACTTAGTGGCGGCGGGGCTTGCCGACGAAGTGGAGATTCAGGTGGCCTATGCCATCGGCGTCGCCAATCCCGTGTCCGTGTTTGTGGATAGTTTCGGCACGGGAAAACTTCCCGATGACGAACTTGCCGATATTATCCGGCGCGAATTCGATCTCCGCCCGTACGCGATTATCCGCGCGCTGGGCCTGCGTCGTCCCATTTACGCCGAAACGGCGGCTTACGGACATTTCGGAAGAAATGCTTTCCCCTGGGAGGCGACCGATCGCGCGGCAGGGTTGAAAAAATATCTGCGCGGCTGAATTCCGCTTCCGCCGTCTTTGCCGGTCGGAAGAGAGTCGGTTTTGTCCGGAGCGTCTGCATTCGGTATGTCTTCCGAAAGAGAGGTTGAGAAAAAATTGAGGCCGACTGATCGGCTGAAAATTTGCCGCCCGCACATTTGTGCGGGCGGCGTTCGTTCGTTTTGAGGAACTTTTTTCTTAAACAGCGGAGAAACAGCGAAGCAGAACCCGCAGAAAAGGCCTCTGAAATACAGCGGATTTCTTCAAGATACATTTTTTCGTTTTTCGCAGGTTTGCCTTTGACGGGCATTTCGCCGTTTTCGGAACGGAAATGTCGTATCGTTCCCCGATCGGCCGGTAAATTTTTGTCGGGAAATTTTACGGATTTTTGTTTTTCTTCGCGCTTTGCTTGACAAACGTAAACTTTTTATATAAAATTAGGTTTACATTTAATTGCGGTTATCTTGATTTTACGGGAGGACGGTCATGCGGAAAAAAGAGGAGCAGAAAGAGGCGGGAAGAAAAAGGGGAGCTGCCACGGCGCGGGAACTCTGTCGTATCGCTCTGTTTGCGGCGATTATTGCGGTGTGCGCGTGGATCTCCGTTCCGATCGGGGAAATCCCCGTGACGATGCAGACGATGGGGATTTGTTTTGCCGGGGCGTTTCTCGGCTGTAAACGGGGGACTGCGGCGGTGGCCGTATACATATTGCTGGGGCTGTGCGGAGTTCCCGTCTTTGCGGGGTTCACGGGCGGCGCGGCAAAGCTCCTGCTGCCGACGGGCGGGTATATCGTGGGGTTTCTGTTTACGGGGTTCATCGTGGGGCTGGCTGCCGATCTGTGCAAGGTGAAAAACGACTGGGCGAGAACGGGGATTCTGGCGGCGGCCATGGTGTTGGGGGTTGCCGTCTGCTATGCGTTCGGCACCGCCTGGTTTGTGGCGCTGTATCATCGCGCGGGCAAGGCGGTTACGGTGGCCGGAGCGCTTTCCATGTGCGTCGTCCCTTACCTGCTGCCCGATCTCGTGAAAATTGTCGTCGCCTCTTTGCTGGTTTCGCGGCTGAAAAAGTATCGGGAACGCTGAAAGACGCCGGTCAGAAGAAGAGAAGAAAACCGACGTCGGATGTTTCCGGAAATTTACCCCGGAGAGGCGCGGCGTAATGCCGCGCCCCTCCGGGGTATTTTGTCAGAAGGGGGAATCGTAAAAGAAATTCCGGCAAAAGTTTGTCCTCGTCAGAGGTCGAGTTCGGGTCGAACGTCGATCTGATCGGAGACATATTTTCCGTTTTTCTTGCGCTGGCGCACACATTCGGACAGCAGATACTCGATCTGTCCGTTGATGGAACGGAAATCGTCCTCCGCCCAGGCGGCGATGGCGTCGTACAGCTTGGGCGAGAGCCGGAGGGGAATCTGTTTTTTGCGGTTGTCTTCCATATCCGACGCCTGAAAGGGGGTTAATAGAGACTTCCCGAATTGACGACGGGCTGCGCGTCGTGATTGCCGCAAAGGACGACCAGCAGATTGGAAACCATCGCCGCTTTCCGCTCTTCATCCAATGTGACCACGTTGTTTTCGTTCAGCCGTTCCAGGGCCATTTCCACCATGCCCACCGCGCCGTCGACAATCATCTTTCTCGCGTCGATGATCGCGGACGCCTGTTGGCGCTGTAACATCACCGCCGCGATTTCGGGCGCATAGGCGAGATAGGTG
This sequence comes from Candidatus Scatosoma pullistercoris, assembly GCA_018714725.1. Lineage (GTDB taxonomy): Bacteria > Bacillota > Clostridia > Christensenellales > Borkfalkiaceae > Scatosoma > Scatosoma pullistercoris. Next base: position 18,231 of record DVMZ01000108.1, on the reverse strand, counting down.
ATTCTCGCTTCCAGCACTTCGATGCCCGCTTCGTTCACGCGGGACTGAATTTCGTCGCGGATTCTCGCCGCCACCACTTCGCTGGAACCGCGCAGGCTCCCTTCGTCGGCGATTCCGTCGCCCGTCGTGTCCACCCCGGGCGCCACGTCGTAGGGGTAGATGCGCACGATGTTTCTCAGCGCGCTGTCGCATTGCAGGGACAGATATTCTTTGTAATTGTCCACGTTGAACACCGCTTTCGCCGTATCCACCACCTTCCACATCACCGCGATTCCGATTTCCACGGGGTTGCCCAGACAGTCGTTGATCTTCTGGCGGTTGTTGTTCAGCGTCATGATTTTCAGCGAAATTTTCTTATTCGCCAGCTCCGCGGCTTCCGAAGGGTTGGATTTTGCCGCGGCCAGTACGGAATGGGTGACGTCGCCGCTCTGGTTGAGTTTGGTCTTGGCGGCCGGATTCACTGCCGCGCAGAAGGGATTGACGAAATAGAACCCCTCGCCTTTCAGCGTTCCGACGTATTTTCCGAACAGCGTCAGAACCAGCGCTTCCTGCGGCCGCAACACTTTCAGTCCGGGGGTCAGAAGAAGCGCAAGCATCATCAGTAAAAATCCCGGCACCGTAAATTCCACGCGGTCGATGACCGCTCCATAAATGATGACCGCCGTCGAGATCACAAACAGCAGAATGATCGTCAGCAACATCGCCATTCCGTGTTTTTTGTTTTTCAGAACAATTTCCTGCATGACAGTTCTCCTTGTTTTTTTGTTTTGATATCAAAATAATATCACAAAGAAATCTGTTTGTCAAGCGAAATTACAAAATTTTTTTGCGAGGGGAAGAAATTTTCGGAAAGAGGATTGTTTTTGAAAGGGGGCTATGTTATAATGGCCGCAGAAAGGAGCGCGGCCGAAAGCGCAGGGGAAAGGTTCGGGCGCCGGGCCGAAGCCGCAGAGAAAAGCGCGCGGACGGTGAGGAACAAATTGCGGGAAACGCCGGGCGGCGGAGATTTTTTGGGAGGCGGGTGCCGCTTTTGGAAATTCACGGAATCGGGGCGGCGCTTTGGAAAATTTGCCGGCATACGCATTTTTCCATATGCGCATATTCTCACCCTTTCATGGGACGGGGAGCGCGTTGAGCGAGGCGGTATGGCGGCCGGCGCCGGAGAAGAACAGGCAGGGAAGCAACCGGCGGCGGAGAAAAGCACAGGCGGAAGCCGGCGGCAGAAGAAGAGAGCGGAAGCCTTCGGAAAACACAAAAGAGAGAAAATACAGACAGAGAGGGTCAGGGAAATGAAGTTGCGGAAAGGCGGAAGGGTACGGGGAAAGGTCAAGGGAAAAGGGAGCAAAAAAGTTTTGCGCGCTTACGCGCTTGCGGCGGCGGGAATGTTGTGCGGTGTTCTTGTCTTTGCGGCGTGCGGAGAGGAATATACCAGGATCTCCACCGAGGTGGATAATTTCACGCTGCAGACGGTTGCGCTGGAAGCGGGAAGTTCGCACACGTTTGACCTCGAAGAAATTTTTTCGGAAAGCGGACTGGCGATCGAAAAATATGTCATCGAGGGCGGGGAAGATAAAAATTACACCGTCCGCGGGAATACGATCACCGCGCGGGGCACGGGAATCTGTCCGGTGAACGTATCCCTGTATGTCCCGTCCGAGGATACGAGATACGTCTGCTCGCTGGGAACCCTGTATTCTTACGACGAAAAGGATTTTACGCCCGTTTTCTCCGCGGACGAATTGCAGGGGATGGCCCTGGACGGGAGATATATCCTGAAATCGGACATCGACCTGGCGGGGAGAGACTGGGAACCGGTGGGGAATTATCCCATCGACAACGTATTTTCCGGCATGCTGATCAATCCGGACGGATACACGATTGAAAATCTGACGATTTCTTCGGCGGAAAATGTCTTTCACGGCCCTTACGGAGGCTGTGCGGGCGGGCTGTTCGGCAGTATGCAGGGCGGGTTTGTCTATGGGGTGAAGCTGGAAAACGTGCGCATCGACGTCAGCGATTTTCAGGGGAACTCCTATTCCGAAGCGGGGGGCATTGCCGCGGTGATCAATTCTTCTTACCTCAAAGACTGCTCGGTGTCGGGGGAAATCGCGGCGGTGGGCGCCGCGGGCGGAATCGTCGGATATCTCTGGGGGAAGGAGTCGGTGAAAGACAATCTGTTTGACGGAGAAACGAGCGGCGAAAATGCCGCGGACGATTTCGGAAAAGTGCAGGAACGGGCATAGCGCCGTCAAAGAAAGGCAGAGTATGTCCCGACGAAGGCCTCCCCGCCGGATTTCCGGCGGGGAGGCCTTCGTTGCTGTCTGCCGTAAATTTTTTCTTCTTTGATAAGGAGTAAAAAAGTCCGGAAAGATCGGAAAGAGATTCAAAAAACAATTCCAAAAAACTTTACGAAAGGGGCAGGGATTTGACGAAAAGGAAAAGACAATCGGAGCGGGAAAGCGCCCGTCAGCGGTCCGGCGGCGCAGGCGGGAATTTTTCCAGAACGGCGGCGGCGACGGCCGCGCAGAGCTCTATCCGGGAAGGAAATTTCACGCGGACGTCGGGGGCGAGAACTTCGGGGTAGACGCCGATGCCCGCGATGCAGGCCCGGATTCCGTCGGGGTCCGCCACCCATTCCACCAGCATGCCGCAGGCCTTTTCTCCGCCGTTGAAAACCGCGTTTTCCCGCAGCTCTCCGCCGATGACCGACCGGACGAGCGAATAGACGGCTTCGGCGAGATCGTGCAGGGAAGGGACGGGCCCGGGCCGGAAGGCGAGGGACATATACATTCCGCCGGGTTCGGAGGGAAAGCGTTCGCCCCGGCGCGCGCGGCCGGCCGTCTGGCGTTCGGCCAGCACGAGAAAAGGCAGTGCGAAATCCTCCCCGAGAAGCCGTTCCGCAAAGGCATTGGTGGAGGGCAGGGTTGCGGCGATCCGGATTCCGACGCCGGGGAAGCCGGCATTTTCCAGAAGGCGCGAAAGCTCCGCCCCGTCCGCCACGTCGGAGGGAAGAAGGCGGTAGCCGGCGCGGGGTACGCCCTCGATGCGGTAGCCGTCCCGTTTGAGCGCGGCGATCGATTTCCACACCGCGGCGCGGGTGACGGAGAATTGTTCCGCAAGGCGTTCGCCCGAAACCGGGCGGGAACCGCTTTGTCTGAGTTGTCTTAGAATATCCGTTTTCAGCCTGTTCATGGAAGTCAATTATAAAACAAAAAGCGCAAAATGTCAAGAAAGGAATGAAAAAGACAGAAATTTTCCCGAAAAGGGTGCGAAAACGCTTTGAATTTTGCGGCAAATATTGTAAAATAGAAAGTGCGTAAAAACGGCGGCGAAGCTGTCTGCGCCGGGAGAACGGAGCGGGCGCCGGCCGAGGGAAACGAAAATAACGAATTCGGAGTTTGTTTCAATGGGATTGATCAGTTATTTGATGGGCAGCGACGGCAGAAAGAGCCTGAAAAAGCTGGGCAGAATCGCGGATAAAGTAGAGGCGCTGGAAAGCACCTATGCCGCGATGGACGACGATACGCTGAAAGCGCAGACGGCAGTTTTCAAGGACCGGCTTGCCAAGGGGGAAACGACGGACGATATTCTGCCCGACGCGTTTGCGGCTTTGAGAGAAGCGGCCTGGCGGGTTCTGGGCATGAAGCACTTCCGCGTGCAGATCATCGGCGGTATCTGTCTGCATCAGGGACGTATCGCCGAGATGAGAACGGGCGAAGGCAAAACGCTGGTGGCGACCCTTCCTTCCTATCTCAACGCGCTCACCGGAAAGAGCGTGCACGTCGTCACCGTCAACGATTATCTCGCCCGCCGCGACGCGGAATGGATGGGCAAGGTGCATAAGTTCATGGGCCTGACCGTGGGCGTCATCGCCCCGGGTATGGACGATGACGCCAAGCGGGAAGCCTATCGCTGCGACATCGTCTACGGCACCAACAACGAATTCGGTTTCGACTATCTCCGCGACAATCTCAAGACCGACCTCAAGAGAATGGTACAGCGGGATTTGTCGTTTGCGATCGTGGACGAGGTGGACTCCATTCTTATCGACGAAGCGCGTACCCCGCTCATCATTTCGGGCAAGGGAGAGAAATCTTCCGACCTGTATGTGCAGGTGGACCGGTTTGTCCGCACTCTTTCGGGCGGGTTTGACGACGAGCTGAAAGAGGAAGAGGACGCGGAGTTCGCCCGTAAGCGGGAGGAGCGCCGGGAAAACCGGAAGAACAAGAAAAAGAAGGAAGTTGTCGCGGAAGAGGCTCCGGACACGGACGAAGAGGACGAGGAAGAGGTCGATTTCACGAAGATGACTCTCGCCGAACAGGCCAATTACGAGGCGGAGCAGGAAGAAAAGCGCGCGGCGGCGGCCGCCGCCGCGCCCGAGGGCAAACGCGCCCTCGCCGCTTCGCGGGACTGGGATTATATCATCAACCGCAAGGACAAAACGGTGGAGCTCACCGATTCGGGCGCGCGCAAAGCGGAAAAATTCTTCCGCATCGACAACATCGCCGAAATCGAACACGCCGACCTCAACCACCATATCCAGCAGGCGCTGAAAGCGCATAAACTGTTCAAGCGGGACGAAGATTACATCGTCAACGACGGCGAGGTCATCATCGTCGACGAATTTACCGGCCGTCTCATGATCGGCCGCCGGTATTCGGACGGACTGCACCAGGCGATCGAAGCCAAGGAAGGCGTGGAGGTCAGAAGCGAAAACAAGACGTATGCCACGATCACCTTCCAGAACTATTTCCGGCTGTACAGCAAGCTGTCGGGCATGACGGGTACGGCCAAGACGGAGGAGGCGGAATTCAGGACCATCTATTCGCTGGACGTCATCGAAATTCCCACCAACAAGCCCGTCAAGCGCGTGGACCTGCCCGATCGTGTGTATTCGACCATCGACGGGAAGAAGCGCGCCATCGTCAATGAGATCGTGGAGCGCCACGAAAGCGGTCAGCCCATTCTGGTGGGTACTTCTTCGGTCGACAAATCGGAGGAAATTTCCCGGCTTCTGAAAAAGAACGGAATCAAACACAACATTCTCAACGCGAAGAACCACGAACGCGAAGCGGAGATCGTCGCTCAGGCAGGCCGGTTCGGCGCGGTGACCATCGCCACCAACATGGCGGGCCGCGGCACGGATATTCTGCTGGGCGGCAATCCCGAATACCTCGCCAAGAAACGGCTGCGCGAAGAGGGTGTGGAACGGGAAGTCATCGACCTGGCGACGAGCATGTATATCCAGGACATCGACGATAAGACCCGCGAAGTGCGCGAGCGTTACAAGAAGCTGTACGAGCATTACAAGGCGGAAACGGACAATGAAAAGGAGCAGGTCATCGCGGTGGGCGGACTTTGCATCATCGGCACCGAGCGCCACGAATCGCGGCGTATCGACAATCAGCTCCGCGTCCGTTCCGGACGTCAGGGGGACGTGGGTATGTCCGTGTTCTTCCTGTCGCTGGAAGACGAACTCGTCCTCCGGTTCGGCGGCGAGCGCATGAAGTCCCTCTACAACCTCTTCAAGATCGACGAGGATACCTGCCTCGAATCGAGAATGCTTTCCCGCGGGATCGAGAACGCGCAGAAGAACATCGAGGGCCGCAACTTCGGAATCCGCAAGAACGTCCTGCAGTACGACGACGTCATGAACACCCAGCGCAAAGTCATGTACGAGGAGCGGCTCAACGTGCTCAAAGGCGCCGACGTACACGAACAGGTGCTCAAATACATTCCCGACTATGTGGAAGAGACGGTCCGTTCGGCGGTCAACGTCGAGGATATGCCGGAGCTGTGGAACGAGACGGAACTCAACGCCGCGCTCGAAGCCAAGCTGTTGCCCGAAGGGACGGGCTACGTCACGCGCGAAAAACTCATGAAATGGGATTATCCGCTGGCGATCAGAAAGATCACGAACAAGACGATCAAGGAATACGAAAAGAAGATCGAGGACATCAAAGCGACGGGAATCGATTTCAAAGACGTGGAACGCCGCGTCCTTCTCATGAACGTGGACAGAAACTGGATCGATCACATCGACGCGATGGATCAGCTCCGCAAGGGAATCGGCCTGCGCGCTTACGGCCAGGTGGACCCCGTCATCTCCTACAAGAAGGAAGGTTTCGAGATGTTCGACGAAATGGTGGAGCGCATTCAGCGCACCACGATTGCGGTGCTCCTCAAAGTCAAAGTGGAGATCCGTCCCGCGCCTCAGCCCGTCCGCCGTCAGATGCCCGAACAGGCCGCGGCTTCCGGCTCGGGCGAAGTTCCGCCCGCAAGAAAGCCTCTCCGCCGTCAGATGCCCGAACCGCTGAGCAGCATGAGCTCCTATAAAGAAGCGATGGCAAAGCGCGCGGAGCTCCTCAAAGCCGCCCAGGCCGCCCAGGCCGCTCAGGCCGCAAGGTCAGCCGAAGCGGGAGAGACCGCAGCCGCGCCGCAGGCGGACGAAAAGGACGCCGACAACAAATAAGCGGCAGGCAAGCGGACCGGACAAGGCAGGCAACGATTAAGACGATACAAGGAAATTTATGTTCAAAGCAGACGATTACAGACTGAAAATACAGGGCTTGCGCTCGGTGCTGGACGAGGCGGGGTATGCGCTCGATCTCGACAATCAGCGCCGGCGGCTTGCCGAGCTCAGAACGGAGCAGGAACAGCCGGAAGTGTGGCAGGACCTCGAAAAGTCCGCCAAGATCGGGCGGGAGATTTCGCATATCGAAAACAAGATCTCCGCTTACGAGAAAGGCGAAACGGCGCTGAAAGACGCGACGGAAGTGGTGGGGCTCATCGAGGAAACGGAGGACGAGAGCCTGATTCCCGAACTGGACAGCATGCTCCAGACGGCGGAAAAGGACATCGAGGATATGCGGATCCGCACCCTTCTGAAAGGCCCGTACGATATGAACAACGCCCTTTTGGCGCTCCATGCGGGCGCGGGCGGCACGGAAGCCTGCGACTGGTGTTCCATGCTGTACAGAATGTATTGCCGCTATTGCGAGAAAATGGGCTTCAAGGTGTACGAACTCGACCGCGAAGCGGGAGACGAAGCGGGGATCAAGAGCATTGATTTCCGCGTCGAGGGCGACAACGCTTACGGCTATCTCAAAGCGGAAATGGGGGTGCACCGGCTGGTCCGGATCTCTCCGTTCGACGCCAATAAGCGCAGACATACTTCTTTCTGTTCGCTGGAAGTCATGCCCGAGGTCGAGGACGACAACGAAGTGGAGATCAGGGACGACGACATCCGCATCGATATCTATCATTCGGGCGGCGCGGGCGGCCAGAACGTCAACAAAGTGGCTTCGGCCGTGCGTATCACCCACTATCCGACTGGCATCGTCGTGCAGTGCCAGAACGAGCGCTCGCAGTTGCAGAACAAGGAAATGTGCTTCAAGATGCTCCGTTCCAAACTGCTCGAAAAGAAGATCGAGGAACGCCAGGCGGAAGCGGACGCCATGAAGGGAGACGTCAAAAAGATCGAATGGGGCTCCCAGATCCGCTCCTATGTGTTCTGCCCGTACACGATGGCGAAAGACCACCGCACCGGCTACGAAAAAGGCGACATTCAGGCGGTGATGGACGGCGACATTCAGGGCTTTATCATCGACTATCTGAAAAAGACCTGATTGAACAGGCGTTTATCGGCGGCGCGAGCTGCCGATAACTTATTTATCTCCCTTCGGCCCGGTCTCTTCGGGGTTGCCGGTTCGGAATTTCCGGTTCTAAATTGCCGGAAACGGAAAGCGGAAGAAGTGAAGGCGAAGAAGGAAAACCGGCGCCGGAAATTCTTTTTTGCGGCTTTATCCGGAAATTTACCGGAAAACGCCGGGCGGGAATTTCCCGAAGAAAAAGTCCGGGGCGGCGAAAGCGCGCTTTGGCAGGCGGAGCATGGACTATGTATCGAGCTTATACACCCGAATGGGATAAAACAAAAACCGCGCCCGTGATATTGGGGATCGAGTCCTCCTGTGACGAGACGGCGGCCGCGGTGGTGCGCGGCCGGGAAATACTTTCGGACGAGATCGCCTCGTCGGCGGACGTTCAGTCGCTGTTCGGGGGCGTAGTGCCGGAAATCGCTTCGCGCGCGCACACGGAAGCGGTGGCCGCGGTCGTGAAAAAAGCGGTGGAAAACGCGGGAATCGGCTATGCGGACATCGACGCGGTGGCGGTGACGTACGGCGCGGGGCTTCTGGGCGCGCTGCTCGTGGGGGTGTCCTTTGCCAAAGCGTTCGCCTACGTCCTCGGCAAACCGCTGATCGCGGTGGACCATATCCGCGGCCATCTCGCGGCGGCTTACACCGCCGCGCCCGATCTCGAACCGCCGTTCGTGACCCTGCTGGCCAGCGGCGGGCATACGGCGGTATTGTATGCGGAGACGGAAGGGAAGTTTGAAATTCTGGGCGCGACGCTGGACGACGCGGCGGGCGAGGCGTTCGACAAAGTGGCGCGGGTGCTGGGGCTCAGATATCCCGGCGGCCCCAACATCGAGCGCTGTATCCGGGAAGGAAACGGCAGACCCGTGATTCCGATGCCGAAAATGCTCAAAGGGGGCGGCGGGTACAATTTTTCGTACAGCGGCCTGAAAACGGCGGTGATCAATTACTGCCATACCATGGAACAGAAGGGCGAGCCCTATTCCAAAGCGGACGTGGCGGCTTCCTTCCAGTGCGCGGCGATCGACGTGCTGGTGGAAAAGACGCTGGAAGCGGCGGCGGAAAAGGGGGTGAACACGGTGACGGCAGGAGGCGGCGTGGCCGCCAATTCCTATCTTCGCGACCGGCTTGCCAAAGCCTGCGGAGAAAGGGGGCTTCGACTGGTTCTGCCCGAAAAGAGACTGTGTACCGACAACGCCGCGATGATCGCTTCGGAAGGGGTCGTGCAGTACCGGCTGGGAAATTTTGCAAAGATGGATCTGAATGCGAAGGCGTCCATTCCGCTGACGGCGACGCTGGGTGTGAAGTGAGGAAATATGGAAATTCTGGACGTATTGCTCGACGCATTGCTGGACACGCTGAAATTGCTGCCCTGGCTGCTGATTATTTATATTGCGATCGAGCTCATCGAACATAAAACCCGCCTGACGGGTTCCAACAACCGCCTGAACGGGAAACTCGGGCCGCTGATCGGCGCGGCGACGGGGCTGATTCCGCAATGCGGTTTTTCCGTCATGGCCGCCAAACTGTTCGAGCAGAAATATATCACCGTCGGCACGTTGCTGGCGATTTTTCTCGCGACCAGCGACGAAGCGTTTATCATTCTGCTCTCTTCCGGCAGCGGCGCGGTGTGGCTGTTGCCGCTCATCGTGCTGAAAATTTTCGTGGGCGTCCTCGCGGGGTATGCCGCGGACGCAATCGTAAAAGCGGTTTCCGGGCGCCGGAAGCCGGTCTCTTCTTCCGGCGAAGCGCTCGACGCCGCCAGGGCCGCAAAGGCCGGTTGCGGTGCGGAAATCCTCGGGGCCGAAGCCGATCATGCTCACGGCGCTTGCGAACATGAACACGATCATGAGGACGACCATGACCACGATCATGACCATCATGACCATCATGACCGGGAACCCGAGCTCGGGCACGGCGCGCGCGAACTCTTTCTCAAAAAAGCGGAGGAGCAGGAATTTGAATGCACTTCCTGCGGCCGGGTGCACGACGAGAAACGGCCCTTCCGGACCTATTTTCTCTCTCCCGCCCTGCATACGCTGAAAGTGGCGCTGTTTATCCTGGCGGTCAACGTGATTCTCGGGCTGATCATCCACGCGGTTTCGGAGGAAAAGTTTGCCGCATTTATGAATCGCAATCTCGTTGCGCAGCCGTTCATCACTTCCCTGGTGGGACTGATTCCCAATTGCGCGTCCAGCGTCGTCATCACGCAAAGTTTTTTGCAGGGCGGCATCGCGTTCGGTTCGTGCGCGGCGGGGCTGTGCGCCAACGCGGGACTCGGCTTTGTCGTGCTTTTGAAAAATCTCCGGGAATGGAAGCGGAATCTCGCCCTGATCGGCGTCTGCTACCTGATTTCCGTGCTGGTCGGGCTGGCGACGAACGCCGTGTTTGCCGCTCTGTAAGCGCCGCGGCGCGCTTCGGTAAGCGAACGCGGAGAGCGCGGGGACAAGCGGGACAGGTAGGGCCAATCGACGATTATATCCGATTATATATGGAAGCAACACACTGGTTATGATTACAGAGGATTGAAATATGAAAACGTTTTTAAGTTCGTTTATCTCGTCATTGACGCCGTACACTGCCGGCGAACAGCCGCAGGACAGGCGGTATGTCAAACTGAACACCAATGAAAATCCCTATCCGCCGTCGCCGAAAGCGGCCGAAGCGCTCCGCACGTTTGACGTCGACCGGCTCCGGCTGTATCCCTCTCCCGACGCGGACGGCCTCAGGGACGCCATTGCCCGCGCGGAGGGGGTGGAACGGGAAAACGTGTTCTGCGGAAACGGCAGCGACGAAGTGCTGGCGCTGTGCATCCCCGCCTTTTTTGACAAAGGGGGCAGGGGAGCGGCATTCGCGGACATTACTTATTCTTTTTACCCGGTATTCTGCGATTTCTTTTCGGTGCCCTATCGGACGGTGCCCCTGAAAAGCGATTATACGATGGACCTCGACGCTTTTTCAAAGGCGGATTGCGACGGTATCCTGCTCACCAATCCGAATGCGCCGACGGGCATCGGCATCGGCCGGGCGGTTATGGAAAAGTTCGTCGCGGAAAATCCGGACAAACTCATCGTCGCGGACGAAGCGTATATGGGATTTTTCGGCGAAAGCGCCGTGTCGCTGACAAAGCGCTTCAAAAATCTCCTGGTCGTCAAGACGTTTTCCAAATACTATTCGCTGGCGGGAATCCGCTGCGGGTACGCCGTGGGGGACAAGGCGCTCATCCGCGGCCTGTTCGCCGCAAAGGACTGTTTCAATTCCTATCCCGTAGACGCGCTCTGTCAGGCGGTCTGCGCGGCGGCGGTCTCGGACGGGGAGTATTACGCGGCGGCGGCGGAAAAGGTCAGGTCGGAGCGGGCGCGGCTTCGTACAGAACTCATCGGCCTCGGATTCTTCGTGCCGGAAAGCGCTTCCAATTTCCTCTTTGCGGGACATCCGAAGGGCGGGGAGTTTATCTATCGCGGGCTCAAGGAACGGGGAGTGCTGGTGCGCTTCTGGAACACCGAGAAGCTGAAAAATTTCTGCCGGATCACGATCGGCACGCCGGAACAGGACGACGAGCTCCTCTTCGCGCTGCGGGACATTCTCTCCCGTTGACCGGAACCGGAGAAGCCGCAAAGATCGGAGCGCATGAACCTGCCGGCTTTCGGCCGGCAAAGCAAGAATAACGGAAAGGAAAGACAAAACATCGGAATGAGTGCGGACGCTTTGTTCGGGAACAGACTGCGGGAGGGAACATTGGAAGAATTTTCTCCCCTGCTGAAAGCCCGGTTCCCTTACGGGAATTATCTGGTACTCACGGATGAAGAAAGCGCGCCTGCGCTGGAAACGGTCTGCAAAACATTGCCCAAAAAGCTCACTTTTGTGCTGTGCGGGGAGGAGGACGTCCTGCCGTTGTTTGCCGCGCCGGACGGGATCACCTGCGTTGTCGGGGCGGGCGCCGCGATGAGTCCGGCGCGGTATTTTGCCGCGGTGCGTTCGCTTCCCTTTGCCGGGCTCTGCCTTTCCTGCGCCCCGCGGGGACTGGGCGGAAAAAGCGTCCGGGTGTCCGTCAACGGTGAAACCGCCGCTTATCCCGTCCCGATGCCCGATCTGATCTTTTTGCGGTCGGAAGGGCAGGAAACGGCGGGCAATGGGCAAGAAGAGAGGGCGGCGGAAAAGAAAGGCGAAAGGGCGTGCAAAAGGGCGCCGGAGGCGGACAATCTTTCGGACGGGCGGGAGGACGCGGAGGCGTTTCTTTCCGCCTGTGCGCTGTCGGCGGTTTGTTCCGACGCCTGCCGTGCGCTCGGTCTGCCGCAGCCTTCGGAAGCGGCGGAATGGCTGCCGCTGTTTTCGGCGGCCGGCGCGTGCGGGAGAGAGAAAGTCCCTGTTTTGTTCCGGGCGGTGCTGACGGCCGAATATTGTCTGGGGAAGGGATTCCCGCCGGGGGAAATTTTCGCCTTTTGCGAGCTGGCGGAGAAGTATGCCGGATTATCCCGCACGCAGGCCCTGCGCGCCTGCACGGGAGCGCTGTCCGAGCTGTATGCGCTCTTTTTTGAAAAGGGATTTTATCGCGGCGGCGCGGTGGATTACAACGCGCGTCGGGAAGAGGCGGCCGGGAAATTTCCGGGTGCAGAAGTGTCGGTCCGGGCCGCGGGCGCGGAAGAGCTTGTGCGGCGTGCGGCGGCATTTGCCGATTGTTCGGGTGCGCTTTCGGCGCGGATTGCCGCTTTCCGGGCGGGGTTGCCCGATCGTGAGTTCGTGACGGCGGAACAGGCCCGGGCTCTGGGCGGTATTTTAAGATTGTTGCCGGAACTGACCGGCATGGATGCGATTACCACGCTGATGCGGGATTTTGCGTTGCTCTGAAACAGACGGCGAAAGACGGAAGGAAAAAGATATGATGACGAAGTCGGAATTGCTTGAAAAAACGCGCGTGTTTCTCCTCGATATGGACGGGACCATTTATCTGGACGAAACTCCGATCGGCCCCATGCGGGAAACTCTTTCACTCCTCAGGCAGGCCGGAAAAAAACTGGTGTACTGCACCAACAATTCTTCCAAAACTCCCGAAGAGTATATCGCGAAACTCAGGCGGATAGGATTCTGGTCGGACGAGGACATGGTGTACACTTCGGCGATCGCCACGGCAGAATATCTCAAAAAATATCATCCGGGAAAGTCTGCGTATATCCTGGCGACGGACGAGGTGCGGGCGGACTTTGCAAAGAGGGGGGTGCGCCAGGACGAAAAGAATCCGGAGCTCTGCGTGCTGGCTTATGATACGTCGCTCGACTTTGTCAAGATGAAGAAGTTCAACGAATTCCTCGCGGCCGGGAAATTCTATGTCGCCACGCATCCCGACGCCGTATGTCCCGCGCTGCCCGTTTCCGCGCCCGACGTCGGATCCTTTATCGAACTGTTCCGCTGTTCTTCCGGACGGGTGCCCGACGTCGTCTGCGGCAAACCGTATCCCGTCATGGGCGAGGCGCTCAGCGGGCTTCTGGGGGTCGGAAAAGAGGAAATCGCCATGGTCGGGGACCGGTTGCACACCGATATCCGCTTTGCCAATTACAATCAGTTTACCGCCGTGCTCGTCCTCTCGGGCGAGACGACGAAAGAGATGCTGAAAACGTCTCCGGATCATCCCGATATCGTGCTGGATTCCCTCAACGATCTGGCGCCGCTGTTGCGGGAATAAAGCGGATTTGCAGGATGCGGAAACGGCGCAGGCAGGGAAACGGGCGAAAAAACGCCCGAACGGGGAAAAATCGCGCGCAATGTTTGAACGGACGCTTTTTTGCGTTACATATATAGTATAGGAGACAAGGGAGGTCGTTGCATGAAAGAAGTGGAAGTGAAGGGCTTTTCGGACGGAAAGCTGGAATTGGCGCTTGCGGGAGAAATCGATTCGGGATCGGCGGATACCTTTTACGCGCTGACGATGGACGCTTACAAGCGCACGCCGGGGGATATCGTGTTTGATTGTGAACACCTCGATTTTATCGACAGCACAACCCTGGGTACCTTTGTTAAGATATTAAAAAACGTAAAAACGGACGGGCACGGACTCCGGCTGAAAAATTTGCAGCCGAGGATCAAGAAACTGTTTCTCATCTGTTCGCTGAATGCAATTATGGAGATTGAATGATGATGGAAAAATTCACTCTTACTTTGCCTTTATCCAACGAGTATCTGACGACGGTGCGGCTGACGACGAGCGGGATCTGCGCTTTGGCGGGATTTGACGTGGACGCCGCGGAGGATTTCAAAGTCTGCGTCACGGAGAGCCTGCTGATCCTCAAGCGGAACGGATTCCGCGAAGCGAACATAGAATTTGAAGTGGGAGAGATGCTTTCCTGCGCGGTTTCGGGAACGGGAGAACGCGCGGCGGCGGAAAAGGGCCCGGACGAAGAGATTTCGTATGCCCTTTTGAACGCTTTGCTCGGCAACACGGAATTTACGCGGGATATGGCCGGCGTCGTGTGTAAGATCGCTTTCGGGGCGTAAGCGCATTGTCAAAGGGGAGCCCATCAATGGCAGAAGAAACTATCAACGAATTGTTCCGGCGGTACAGGGAAACGGGCGATAAGGCGATCCGCAACGAGATCGCGGAGAAGTACCTGTACATAGCCGACATTCTCGCGAAGAAATTTGTGGGACGGGGCGTGGAATACGACGATCTGAAACAGGTCGCTTCGCTGGCGCTGTTAAAGGGGATCGACCGGTTCGATCCCTCGCTCGGCATGCAGTTCACCACCTTCATCACCCCCACGATCACCGGGGAAATCAAAAACTATTTCCGGGATAAATCCCGTATCGTCAAATTACCCCGGCGGCTGAGCGAAATCAGTGCAAACGTGCGCGCGTTCTCTTCCGATTACGAAAGCAAAAACGGCATCAAACCCAGCATCCGGGAAATTTCCGAACAACTGGGGCTTTCGGAGGAAGAAGTGGTACGGGCGCTGGAAGTCGGCGGCACCGTATCGCTTGACGGCGTCGCGAACTCCGGCGAGGACGACAACGAACAGTCCCTGTATGCGCTCATTCCCGACAATGACGACAGGTATGAACGGCTGGAAGTCAAGGACGCGCTCCGCTCGGCGATGAAAGACCTTTCCGACACCGAAAAAGCGGTGATCAGGTATCGGTACATCGAGGAACTGTCCCAAAGCGAGACGGCGAGGCGGCTGGGCGTATCGCAGATGTTCGTTTCGAGAATGGAGCGGAAACTGCTTGCCAAGCTGAGGGAAAATCTGCGGGACTCGGTCTGACCGGGCAGGGCAGAGCGCACCGCAGGAAAAAGGAAACGGCGCGGAGTATCTCCGTCGGAAAAAGGTCGGGCAGAAGGAAAAAGCGGAAGGAAGGCGGACGGCAGGGCGGCGCGGAGGGCGCCGAAGCGTTAAAGCGCAGGAACGCCGGAACGGCGGGGCGAAAATTCGGAGGTAGAAGATGTTTTTTGAAGTAAAAAATTTTCAAGCGCTCCGAAGGGCGATGAAACGGCTTTCCGAGTATCTCGAAGAAAGCGACATCCCGGAAGAGAACGTATTTGACAGCAAGCTGGTCGTCAGCGAACTGGTCGGAAACGTGCTCCGCCATTCGGACGGGGTTGCGTCCCTGGAAGGGGAAATCCAAGGGGAGTTCATCGAGCTGAAAGTGCATTCGTCCGTCTGTTTTTGCCCGCCCGACGAAAGCCGTTGTCCGGACGTATTGTCGGAAAGCGGGCGCGGGTTGTTTATTGTGGATAACGTATGTGCCGAGAGGACGTTTACGGAGGACGGCTGTATCCGCGTGCGCATCCGGATTTCGGGCAGAGCGGAAATATCCGGAGAAAACAGGGAAAGCGGAAAGGGCGGAAAAGACGAAGGAGGCGCCGGAAGCGTCTGAGCGCTAAGGCGGTAAGGCGGCGCGGCGAAGGACTTCGCCGGCATGCCGTATGCGCGCACCATTCAAGAAATTGAAAGCATGTACGGCCGGGAACTGACGGTCTGTTCGCACGGGGAGAGTTTTCTCGAATTTTTCAAAAGCCGCGTACATCCGGCGGGGCTTTATTTTCTCGATGAGCCGGAAAGCGCTCTTTCCTATGAAAATCAGTATCGGTTGGCTTATTTTATCCGTGAAAGGGCGAAAGAAGGATGTCAGTTTTTCATTGCCACCCATTCTCCGGTGATTCCGCTGATTCCCGGCGCGGAAATTTTTCAGCTGAAAGACGGCGGCGCCGAAAAGAAAACGTTTGACGAACTGACGGATATTGCCTTTTTGCGCATGTTTCTCGCAAGAAAGGGCGAAAAGATGTTTGACTGAAACCGTTCAAAGAGGCCGGGAAAGGAGATTTTCGGTCGGAGTTGTCGAAGGTGTGGGTGTTTCCTGCGGCGTTTCCGAGCAGCGTTTTGTGCAGAATTTGTTGTTTCGGGCGGCGGAGAAAGAATCTGCGCGGGCAGGCGGTTGTCCGATGACGAACGCGAGCCCCGGTTTCCGGAATTTTCCGGAAACCGGGGCAATCTTTTTGCCTGAAGGAGAACGGCCGGGAAGAAAACAAAAGAAAAAGGTCCGGAGAGGGAGTCAAAAAGCCGTAAAGGGCCGGACGGCATATCGTCTTTACGGTTTTCGTAAGAAGGTCGGACCGGTCGGGTTTGCAAACGGTGCGGAAAAATCGGACGGAAGTCCGGGAGAAGAAGGGGAAGGGGGCCGGGCGCGGCGGACAGAGCCGGAGGAGAGGCGGGGGGGCTGCGCGCAGGCGGCGTTGTTCTCTTTCCGTGGAGCGGAGCGGTGATTGCTGCATGTGCGATCTTTGCGCCTGTTGTTGCGGCGTTTCGCGAGTCGGAAACCCTTTGCGGCAAAAAAAGAAGGCCGATCCCGAAGGATCGACCCTCTGTTCAGGAGATTATTTTCTGATAGCAAACTGATACATCTTTCCGAGCAGAGAATCGGGAATGCGATCTCTGTACTGGCCGAGATAGATGAATACTTTGCGGAAGAATTCCGTGTTGTCTCCGCCGACCTGATAATCGGGCAGATTCTTGGTCTCTCCCTTATATTTCAGAATGAAGATTTCCGTGAATTGTTCTCTTTCCGTCGCGTTCAGCGAAGCGATGAACGGATCAAAGCTGCGGCTGTTGTAGAAGTCGTAATCCGCCGTAGCCGCGGGACCCGCCGGCTGAGCTTCGGTCTGCGTCGTGAAATTGTAATTGTACACGGGTGCCTGCGTCGCTTCCGCAGCGGTCAGAGGTTCCGCTTCGCGGGCAGGTTCCTGCGTGTTGACATCATAGCGTACCGCTTCGACATAGACGCCGGTTTGTTCGGGCTCTTCGGTCTCTGTAGTTTCGGTGGTTTCAGCCGTAACTTTTTCTTCGGCAGGCTGTTCGGCAACCGCTTCCGTCGTTTCGGAAACTTTTTCTTTCACTGCCTTCTTCTTGGCCGCTTTCTTTGCGGAAATCACGATGCAGACAAGGATGATCTGCACGAGCGCGATCGCCGCGGCGATGATGACATACAGCTGCATATCTTTGAGATCGCCTTCCGCAAACACGAAATAGAGAAGAGCGCCGGCGACAAGGAAGTGTACGATGTAACGGAACAGATCAAATCCGTAACCCTTTTTGGTGCACAGCCGCATGCTGGAAACAACGACTGCAAGGACAGAAACGCCGAGCGCCGCAATGATAGCATAGCGATAAAAGTCTCCTTTGGTCACACCGGAGATGAGGCTGTCTTCCGCATTGGCGAGCAGGGCCGCGATTCCTTCTGCAGCGGCGACGGTACCATAGATCATGGCACCCGCAAACGCGGCGGTCAAAAGGAACAGGAGCAATGTCATCCAGGTATGTTTGCCCGCTTTGATGAAAGACAGGACAAGATAGATCAGGAAGCACGCGCCGGCAATCGCCAAAGCGACGATGTCGAACGTGGTTTCAAGGTTTGCATAATAGAGGGTGACTGTCAGCAGGCAGAGGGCATAGACGCCGTAGACCCAGAAATTGACGAACGCGATCGCGCGGGCCATGGCGGGTGCAGCTTTGCCGGAGAACACAGCGATCAGCGCCATAACGAGGGTGACGACGATTGCCGCGGGCATAGCATACAGGAGCAGACCCATGACTTTGCCTACGGAACCTGCGCCGGAGAGCACGGGAATCCCGAAGATCTTGTAGGTGTCAAACCCTGCCGAAGCCGCGCCGGTGACCGTTCCCGCCGCTTTTTCATAAAATTCTTTCAGTCCGTCTGTTTTGAAGAGGGCCAGGAAAGCGTCGAGCAGCGTGGATCCGCTGTACACCGCATATCCCGCCGTCGTCGAAATGATGACGTTGAGTTTGACGAGACAGAAACACACGATGGGTGCGATCATCAGGATCAGTGCAAGAATACGATAGCCGACATTCTTTTTCTTCTTCGCGGGCGCGGTCTTTTCCGCGGCGGGCTGGGAGGAGCCTTCGGCGAGCATTTCTTTCATGTCGTCGTTGGTGACATTGAGCTCGGCATAATTGGTGCTTGTGTTGCTCATAAAATATCTCCTGAAAGTTTTTTTATTTTTCGTCGCACGATTTTCCCAACACTTTTTTCAAAACGGGAAACTACAACTTTTTAATTTACTTCATTA
>DVMZ01000107.1 GCA_018714725.1 Candidatus Scatosoma pullistercoris | reverse complement strand
TTATCCCTCCACGATGATGACGCTCACCTATAACGTCGGCATGGATGACGCCAGCGCCTGGTTTGCCGGCAGAGCCTATAATCAGTTTGACAATGTCTATTACATCGCGTATGCCACCGAAGTTTCCATCGGCATGGAAGATTACGAAAAGATCGACCGTTACGGCAGCAAGTTTATCGAGGATGAGTCCTTCGGCGAATATTGCGCGCAGGTGGATGCGGATATGGCCGGAGTCGGCGGATCATATGCGCAGTATATTTACGGGCAGGTAAGCGTGGCGAAATATGCGCTCGGAAAGCGACAGGAAGGGGTGGAACTTGCCTTTTCCGTCAACCGGGAGGGATTTCCCGAACGGAAT
Source organism: Candidatus Scatosoma pullistercoris (assembly GCA_018714725.1). Lineage (GTDB taxonomy): Bacteria > Bacillota > Clostridia > Christensenellales > Borkfalkiaceae > Scatosoma > Scatosoma pullistercoris. The sequence continues at coordinate 2,166 of DVMZ01000107.1, read as the reverse complement.
GCGGCGGCTGCAGTGCTGATGAACGCGCTTCTGAGGAACACCGAGGAGGACAAGCCTTATATCGAAGATATGCTGGCGCGGATGCGCGCAATGCTGGCACAGCAGGAGAGCGCGCAGACTTTTCCCGACGCCGATCTCGATTATCTGAAAACAATGATCAATCTCACCGAAACGCGGATGGACGGCCTTTCCTGACGAAGGCAGGCGCGTGTCCGTCCGTTTTCTTTCCCTATGTAAATTTTACAACGAAGGAGTATACTATGAGCAGCAGAATCGTAAAGGAAGGTTTGACGTTCGATGACGTTCTCCTCATTCCGCAGGCGTCCGATGTGGTGCCCTCGGAAGTGGATTTAAGGACGAAACTCACCGACAATATTTGTCTGAATGTACCGCTTCTGAGCGCGGCGATGGACACCGTCACGGAAAACAGAATGGCGATTGCGGTCGCCCGGGAAGGCGGTATCGGCATTATTCATAAGAATATGACCATCGAACAGCAGGCGGAGCAGGTGGACAAGGTCAAGCGCAGTGAGCACGGCGTCATCACCGATCCGTTCTTTCTCGAACCTGAAAATCTGGTCAAAGACGCGATTGCGCTCATGGAAAAATACCGCATCAGCGGCGTTCCCGTCACCAAAGGCGGGAAACTGGTCGGCATCCTCACCAACCGGGATCTCCGGTTTGAAAGCAATTTTGAACAGCCGATCGCCAACGTGATGACGAAAGACCATCTCGTGACGGCACCGGTCGGCACTTCCCTGGAAGAGGCGAAAAAAATTCTCGGCAAATACAGAATCGAGAAACTGCCGATCGTGGACGAAAAGGGGTATCTCAAAGGTCTGATTACAATCAAAGATATTGAAAAATCCATCCAGTACCCCAATTCGGCACGCGACAAAAACGGCCGGCTTCTGGTTGGTGCGGCGGTCGGTACGGCGGCGAATACGCTGGAACGCGTGGCGGCTCTGATCGAGGCCCGGGCGGACGTCATCACGATCGACACGGCGCACGGACATTCCAAAGGAGTGTTGCAGAAGGTCTCCGAAATCAAGGCAAAATTCCCGAATATCACCCTGATCGCCGGAAACGTCGCCACGGGCGCGGCGACCAAAGCGCTGATCGACGCGGGGGCGGACGTGGTGAAAGTGGGCATCGGGCCCGGCTCTATCTGCACGACCCGTATCGTCGCGGGGATCGGCGTGCCTCAGCTCACCGCGATTATGGATTGCGCGGAAGCCGCGGACAAGATGGGCAAGCGCATCATCGCCGACGGCGGCATCAAATACAGCGGCGACATCGTCAAAGCCCTTGCCGCGGGCGGCAGCGCCGTCATGATCGGTTCGCTGTTTGCCGGCACGCTGGAAAGCCCGGGTGAAGTGGAACTGTATCAGGGCCGCAGCTTCAAAGTCTATCGCGGCATGGGTTCGCTTCCCGCGATGGCGGCGGGCAGCAAAGACCGCTATTTCCAGGAAAATTCCAAGAAATTTGTTCCCGAGGGAGTCGAGGGGCGGGTGCCTTACCGCGGAAGCGTCGCGGAGATTATCTATCAGATGAAGGGCGGTCTTCGTTCGGGTATGGGATATTGCGGAAAGCACAACATCGAAGAACTTCGCACTTCTTCGGAATTTATCCGTATCACCAACGCGGGGTTGATCGAGAGCCATCCTCACGATATTTCGATCTCGAAAGAAGCCCCCAACTATTCGCCGAGAGGCTGAGTCCGTCCGCTCCGGTAAAACGTCGGCAAAAGCGGCGCCCGTCAAAGACATGGGTGCCGCGTTTCGGTGTATTGCGGCGTGATAACAGTGTAAAAGCAGAAGCCTGGGACAATCAGGACGGCGTATGGCCAAAGTCTCCGGCAGAGCGAAAAAAGCAATTTATGAGGAAAGATTATGGAAAAACACGAAAGAGTTCTGGTTCTTGACTTCGGCGGCCAGTACAATCAGTTGATTGCCCGCCGGGTGCGCGATCTCAACGTTTACTGCGATCTGAAAAATTGCGACATGACGTTGGAGGAAATCAGGGCTTATAATCCTATCGGCATTATTTTTACGGGCGGGCCCAACAGCGTTTACGAAGAAAGTTCCCCGCACGTTCCCGCGGAGATCTTCTCGCTGGGGATTCCCGTGCTCGGCATCTGCTACGGCTGTCAGCTCATCGCTTATA
>DVMZ01000011.1 GCA_018714725.1 Candidatus Scatosoma pullistercoris | reverse complement strand
ATGAAAAAAAAAGTCAACTTTCCTTGCATATTTTTTCCGTCAAAATAAAAACTCCCTTTCCGGCCGCCGCAAGCATGCGACGGCCGGAAAGGGATAAACGTGCTTATGCAAAGATGGCGCTCATCCTGCCGCCGGCCACTGCCGGTGCAGACGGAACCATTCGGTATCCCTGAACACGAGATCGCTGTTGGAACAGCGCACCTGAGGCACGCCTCCGTCCGACGTGATCACGACGGTGCCGTTCATCGGCTCGAACCCCGCTTCGTTATCGGATACCACCGTCGTCACATATACCCGTTCGGTATATTTCGCCACCCGGTCCACGAACGCCTGCGAAGGGAACATATTCTCGATATTGTCCGTATATTCGTCACTGCCGCAGCAACAGCTCACCACGACAATCTCCGGGCGAATGGCGGAAAGCAATACGTCGTTGCTCGACGTGGGACTGCCATGGTGTCCGGCTTTGAACAACCGGCACTGCGGCAACTCGTTGTTCTTGACCAATTCCTCTTCCCCTTTCTCTTCCAGATCGCCCGTAAAAAGATAGTGATTGCTCCCCTGGGTGAGCAACATACACACGGAATAATTGTTTTCATCGGAAGATTTTTCCTCGTAAAAGACATTGTAGAGGATATTCATCGTGATGTCGTCCGCGATTTCAAAACTTCTCGACGCTCCGTTTGCCTCCTTCCAGCAGTCCAGCGCCGTATACACCGCCGTACCCTGCGATTCCGCATATTCGACCGCATTGCAGAAATTGCCGTACAGGCTGACATTCCCGCTGGCCGTCGTCCTGGATTTGTTCGTCAGATTGAACTGAATGATCGTACCCACTTTGTATTCGTACAGAATGCCGTTATAACTTCCGGAACTCTTCGTTCCGACAAAGCCCGCAATATGATCCTGATCCGCATGCGTGGCGATGACGTATTCCAGCACGCCGTCCGTGCAATACTCGTCGAGATAGGCGCTGATCGTCGCCGCCGAACTCTGCCGGGAACCCGCATCGATCAGAATTTCCGTGTCGCCCGATTTGATCAGCGTACAATCTCCCGTATATTTGTTGCCGAGTTCCAGGAAATGAATGCTCAGCTCGTCCGTCACTATCTCCGGTGCAGAACCGTCCGAACTGCTGTCTGAACTGCTGTCTGAACTACTGTCTGAACTGCTGTCTGAACTGCCGTCCGAACTACTGTCCGAACTGCTGTCCGAACCGTAGGGGAAAAGGTTGGTCAGAGAATCCAGACTCCCGTTTTTCCAGAGTATGTATCCGCAGACGGCAATCGCCAGGACGAGGACGAGCACAAGCAGCCACCCTCCTCCCCTCTTTTTTCTTTTCGCCATACAAAACCTCCCTTATTATCTTTCAGAACGCGCAAAATACGGAAAAAGCCGGAATGTTTCCGGCTTTTTCCGCTTGTTCGCACCGCTCACATGGATTCGTGAATGGTACGGGAAATCACGTCGTCCTGCTGTTCTTTGGTCAGCTTGTTGAAGTTTACCGCATAGCCGGATACGCGGATGGTGAGCTGAGGATATTTTTCCGGGTGCTTCTGCGCGTCCAGCAGCGTCTCGCGGCTGAACACGTTGACATTGAGATGATAGCCGCCGTCCGCAACGTAGGCGTCCAGCATATTGACAAGATTATCTACTTTGGTCGACATAACAATTCTCCTTTCTGTTATTTTTATTGAGAATATATTCCCTCCGCCATCAAACGGCGGTTATTTTTTGTTTCACGGGCAGTTTTTTCGTTCCGACTCAGTCATCTTTTCCGAGCGAACCGGGCGTGATGGAGAAGGTATTGGAAATGCCGTCTCTGGAATACTCATACGGAAGTTTCGCAACCGATTCGAGGGAAGCGAGCGCTCCGTGTGTATCCCGGCCGTGCATGGGGTTGGCACCCGGAGCCAGCGGCGTTCCCGCGCGGCGGCCGTCGGGGGTGTTGCCCGTCTTTTTGCCGTACACGACGTTGGACGTGATCGTGAGAATGGAAGTGGTGGGAATGCTCTCGCGATAAGTGTACTGACTGCGGATATCCGTCATGAAGGTCTTCAACAACCACACCGCAATTTCATCCACCCGGTCGTCGTTGTTGCCGTACTTGGGGAAATCCCCTTCGATGCGGAAATCGGTGACGATACCCTCTTCGTTCCGGACGGGGTAAACTTTCGCATATTTGATTGCGGACAGCGAATCCACCGCGCACGACAGCCCCGCGATACCCGTCGCGAAGAAACGGCGCACCTTCGTGTCGTGCAACGCCATTTCCAGCGCCTCATAGCTGTATTTATCGTGCATGTAATGAATAAGATTGAGCGTATTGACGTACAGTTCGGCCAGCCATTTCATCATCTGGCGGTACTTTCTCAGCACTTCGTCATAATCGAGCGGGCCGTCGCCGGAAACGGGCGCGAATTCGGGAGAGACCTGCATGGGCTTGCCCGTCTTCTTATCCTTCATCAGTTCGTCCTTGCCGCCGTTGATAGCGTACAGAAGGCACTTGGCGAGGTTGGCACGGGCGCCGAAGAACTGCATATCCTTGCCCACACGCATACAGCTCACGCAGCAGGCGATGCAGTAATCGTCCCCCATTTCCGGACGCATCAGGTCGTCGCTCTCGTACTGAATCGCGGACGTGCGGATGGAAATTTCCGCGCAGTATTTCTTGAAATTGGCGGGCAGGCGCTTAGACCAGAGCACCGTGAGATTGGGCTCGGGCGCAGGGCCCAGATTATCCAGCGTATGCAGGATGCGGAAGGAGTTTTTCGTGACCAGCGTCCTGCCGTCCACGCCCATGCCGCCGATCGATTCGGTCACCCAGGTCGGGTCGCCGGAGAACAGCTCGTTGTATTCCTTGATGCGCATGAACTTGACGATTCTCAGCTTCATTACGAACTGGTCGATGAGTTCCTGTGCTTCCGTTTCGGTGATCACGCCGTTTTTCAGATCCCGTTCGATATAAATGTCGAGGAAGGTGCTGTTTCTGCCGATGGACATCGCCGCGCCGTTCTGATCTTTCACCGCCGCGAGATAGCCGAAATAGAGCGCCTGCACCGCTTCCTGCGCCGTCGTCGCGGGCTGGGAAATATCCCGTCCGTAAATCGCGGCCATCTGTTTGAGCGCTTTGAGCGCCTTGATCTGCTCGGACAGTTCCTCGCGGTCGCGCACCTTATCGGGCGTCATCACCCCGTTCATCGCCAGCTTATCCTCTTCCTTCTTGCGGATGAGATAATCGACGCCGTACAGCGCGACGCGGCGGTAATCCCCCACGATCCGGCCGCGGCCGTAAGTGTCGGGCAATCCCGTCAGGATATGCGCGCTGCGCGCCGCGCGCATTTCGGGCGTGTATGCGTCGTAAACGCCGTCGTTGTGCGTCTTGCGGTATTTGCTGAAAATTTCCTTTACTTCGGGATCCAGCGTATAACCGTACATATTCAGCGCTTCTTCGGACATGCGGATTCCGCCGAACGGCTGCAGGGAGCGCTTGAACGGCTTATCCGTCTGCAAGCCGACGATCTTCTCGAGATCCTTGTCGAGATATCCCGCCGCATGCGAAGTCAGCGTGGACACGATTTTGGTATCCGCGTCCAGCACCCCGCCCGCCGCGCGTTCTTTCGCCGACAAATCGAGGACGATGTCCCAGAGCTTTTTCGTCGCTTCCGTGGCGGGCGCCAGGAATGACGCGTCGCCTTCGTACGGCGTATAATTGCGCTGAATGAAATCCCGGACGTCCACTTCGTCGTTGTTCCACTTGCCGGGAATGAATCCTTCCCATCCTTTGTACTGCATATTATTCTCCTGATAAAAAATTTTTTGTCATTTCAATACGCCCGCAGTATGCCCGACAGCCGGTCCTTTCATACCTGTCCCGGGTAAATCAACGGGCGCCGCCCGGCCTAAATTTTGCCGTCGCGGTGCTCTTCCAGCTTCGCGTCTATCCAGATTTCCAGAATCTCCTCCGGCTGATATCACGAACAGCGGGCAAAAATAACCCCGCCGTCCGTCAGCAGAACGGTCGGAACCCGGTCCACTTCCCATTCTTCCATCAGTTCCGTGGTATCGTAATCCGCTTCCACATGCACCAGCCGGAGCCCTCTCGCGTCCGCGATCGAACGGAGCACGGGCAGCAGCGTAACGCAGTTTGCACACGATTCCCCGCTGATCTCAACGCAACAGATCCCGTCTTTCAGCATGGATTTATAATCTTTTTTCGCAAAAATCTCGCTGGCAGTCGTCATGATTTCCTCCCGGCGCCCAAAATCCGCCGCGCGTTTTCCACTCGTTCTTTTGCGGGCGGAAGTACGCCTTCCAAAGGATACGGATAACCAAGTTTTCCGTATTTTACCACGCCCATGGTATGATAGGGCAACACTTCCACTTTTTCCACGGTGCGCAAAGTGTCGAGAAACGCCCGCAGGCGGCCGAGCGCCCCGTCGTCGTCCGTAAGCCCCGGCACCAGGACGTGGCGGATCCACATCGGAATCCCGTGATCGCTGAGAAATTTCGCAAACGCCAGCGTATGGGCGTTGTCTTTTCCCGTGATCTCCCTGTGCTTTTCGGGGTCGATATGCTTGATGTCGAGAAGCACGAGATCGGTGTGCCGGATGAGTTCGAGATGTTTTTCCACGCTTTCGGAACGATCCGGGTCGAAAGTCCAGCCCGAAGTGTCCGCCGCCGTATGCACCCCGCGTTTTTTCAGCAGAGAAAACAGTTCCGTGACAAACCCGATCTGCAGAAGCGGCTCCCCGCCGGACACGGTAACCCCGCCGTTGTCGCCGAAATAGCTTTTATATTTCAGCGCCTGATCGCATACCTGCTCCGCCGTATATTCCGTTCCGCCCGGAAGCCAGGTGTCGGGATTATGACAGTACTGACACCGGAGAGGGCATCCCTGCATAAACACTACAAACCGGATTCCCGGTCCGTCCACCGTTCCGAACGATTCAAACGAATGAATGAATCCGTTCATACTCAGCACCCCGCAAAGGCAAAGAAAAGTGTTCAAAAGACAGCATACGCCTCCGCATGCTGTCCCCCTGTCTCTTTGCCCTATCATTATATCAAAAACAAACGGAAAATGTCAAGCCTTTCCGCACAACTCGCAAAGAGAAAAGGCCGCGATTCCCATCGCAGCCTTTCCCGACATCAAAAAAGGAGTTAACACATCTTGTAATCATCTTCCGCCGCAAAAACCGCCGTCTGTATCGGCACTGACCCGCTTTTCTGCCCTCGTACGGAACAGACGCCGTTTCCGCTTCTTTTGTTTTGTTGTTTTCATTATACAACATAATTTACAAAATTTCAATACCCTTCGACAAAATTTTTTTTACTTTTTTGTCTGTTTTTGTCGAAAACCGATTTAAAGTTTTGTGCAGAGACAACGAGACAATGGAAAACGAAAAACGGTTGAACGTCCAAAGTTTCGGGGCAAACAGCCGCTCAACGGAAGATAAACAATTTGCGGCCGAGATAGTTCCAGACCAGCACGATACAGGTCATCGCCACTTTGGAAATCCACCACGTCCAGGAAATTCCCAGAAAAGCTGCGGAACCGAACAGGGAAATTTCCGGCAGGCAGGAAACGCCGAGATGCATGCCGAGTTCGGTGAGCCCCAATCCGATGAGTCCGATCAGGGTAAAGATCAAAAAGGACTTGCCCGAGCGGGATTTTTTCTTGTCCTTCACGTTCCGGAAGACGAAACAGACGGACAGGATCCAGTTGACGGCGAGCCCCACGCCGAACCCGAACGCCGTGGAAAGAACCAGCGAAAGGGTCCCGCCGATCCTGTCCGGCGGCAGAATCAGATGATAAAAGAGATAGGCGACCGCGTAATCGAATACCGTAGCCGTCCCGCCGACCAAAAGAAACCGCAGAATTTCATAAAAGAGGGATTTCTTACTCTGTTTTTCGGGCTTATCCGGCTCCGCAGCGCCTGCTTCCCCTTTCTCGCCGCCTGCCTCCCTTTCCGGGGCATCCGGCGAAACGGCCGCCCCGTCCCTCAAGCCGCCCTCCGCGGCTCCGCCGGCGATTCCGCCGCAAAAGCTCCCGTTTTCCGGGCTTTCGTTTTCCCGGTCGCGGACGCCCCGTTGCGGCTCTGTCCGTTCGGCGTTTTCTCCCCGCCGGGAAACCGGGAACTCTTCTTCCGTTTTTTGTTCAGTCTTTATCATGTACCTCTCCTGTAACGATACTGTCTTGCAATGTTCCGGAAGATTCCGCCAACCGTCTTTTCACTTGTTCCGGAGAAGAAAGCTCTTCCGCCGCCGATTCCGGACCGGTCTTTCTCGCATTCAGCTCCCGGAACACGAAAATGCACAGCGCCACGATCGCCGCGCCCATCAGAAAGGCCACCTGGATCAGGGATACTTTTGTCGCTCCGCCGTCAAAGAGAAATTTGACCACGGCGCGCATGGAGCAGTAAGCCGTCACGCCGGAAATATACGCTTTCCGGGGATAGACAAACGTAAAGACGACGGCAAAGATGTCCGCCATGTAAAAATACCGTTCGTGCATATGCGGCAGAATGAAGGGCATCAATACGGAAAACAGATAAGCCGTCAGCAAAGCGGTCCGGTCGTCCTGGCGATAACGCGCCTTATAAAAATAAGTGCAGAAGACGGCGCATACCCCGACCGAAAAGACGAGCATCATATCCCCGAGCTGTTCGTTCTCGTTATAGCTGTCGGAAAGCATCTGATAGAGATTGGGCGCGTTGAGCGTCAGGCGGGGATATTCCTCTATCTGTACGGAATACGCGCCGAATAAGGCATCCGCAAAATTCATCCCCGCAAACGTCGCAGGGAGCGCGCACAGCACATAGGTCAGCGGGAAAAAGAGCAGATCGGTGAATTTCAGCCTGCCTTTCAGAAAGAAAACCACCACCGCCGGCGCATAAAATATCGCCTGCAACTTAAAGGAAAAAGCGATCGCGTACAACGTCATGGAAACCCTGCCCTTTCCTTTCAGCAGAAAATAAAAGCTCATGAGGCAGAAGCCGGTATAAATGCTGTCGCACTGCGCCCACACCGCGCTGTTGAGGAACACGACGGGCAAAAACAGCACGACGGCATACGCCATCAGCCCGGCAAGGTTATTCCCGCCGAGGATATGCCGGACGGTCAGCCCCGCGAACACCGCCAGAACGACGTCGAAAATACAGGAAGCCATCTTGTACGAATACAGACTGTTCATGGGCAGATAGGTGAGAAAGGTGATGATATACTTATACATGGGCGTATAATCGCCCACCGTAGAAGCAAAGCCCTTGAGACCGCCCGCCTCTTTGATTTCATCAAACCACCTGGACAGAAAGCTGTTGTAATCGCCCGAGCGGAAATCCAGCCAGCACATGCGCAAAACAACGGCAAGCGCCAGAAACGCCGCCGCAAAAAAAAGATATTCGTATCTCTTATAAAACCGAACCGCTTTATTCAGCGCCTTCCGAAATTCCGGCATCCCGTCCCCCGTCCATCGCAAATCTCGCCGCCGCGGGCAGACCATACGACTTTCTCTGATTTTATATAAAATGATTATATCATTCCGGACCCCGCTTGTCAAGAAATTCGCCCCCATTGCCGGTTGCTGTTGCCGATTGTCTGTTTTCCTCCTCCTTCTCCCGACCCCGCCTGCCGTCTGTTCCGGAAGTTTTCCGGCTTGCCGTTGCGGAAATTTTGTGCCTGCTTTCGGCGCCTGTTTTTTGTTCGCCGCTTCCCTGCCCCATACATTTAACCGGCCTTCCCTCTCTTTTTTTATTTATGCGGCACAAAAAACGGCCGCACGAAAACCGCGGGCCGTCTAAGGAAGAAAATCCCCCCCGCCCTTTCGGGCGGGGGAAAAGTTTTCAGACCATCGCGGGCGTTATTTCCGCGGGTTCTTCCGTCACGGGAACTTCGTTATCCGACATTTCCTCCGACACGCTCGCGGCGGAAGCGTCCTTATAACTTCCCACAAACTGCGGGGAAAGACCTTTGTAATCCTTCATGCCCGTACCGGCGGGAATCAGCTTGCCGATAATGACGTTTTCCTTGAGCCCGACGAGATAATCGCGCTTGGTGCGGATCGCGGCCTCGGTGAGCACCCGGGAAGTTTCCTGGAAGGACGCCGCCGAAAGGAAGCTGTCCGTCGCCAGGGACGCCTTCGTGATTCCCAGAAGCACACGCTTTGCAAGCGCCGGCGCACCGCCTTTCTGCATCGCCTTCGCGCATTCGTCCTGGAACGTGGTCATGTCCACGAGCTCGCCGGGAAGAAGCGCGGTATCCCCCGAGTTCTCCACGCGCACTTTTTTCAGCATCTGCCGGACGATGATCTCGATGTGCTTGTCGTTGATGTCCACGCCCTGGGAGCGGTACACCGACTGCACCTGTTCGAGAATATAGTCCTGCACGCCCTTGACGCCCTGCACGCGCAGGATGTCCTGCGGATACACGCTGCCCGCGTTGAGCAATACGCCGGGCGTGACTTTGTCCCCTTTCTTCACGCGGAGCTCCGCATTGAAAGGAAGGGTGTATTCCTTCTTGACTTCTTTGGTCGCCGGATCGAGCACTTTGATATGCTTGGAACCGTCGCTGTCGTCGAGATCCACCACGCCTTCCACTTCGCAGATGGTCGCGCAACCCTTGGGTTTTCTGACTTCAAAGAGTTCCTCGACGCGGGGAAGACCCTGCGTGATGTCGCCCGTAGCCGCAATACCGCCCGTATGGAAGGTACGCATCGTGAGCTGGGTACCCGGCTCGCCGATGGACTGCGCCGCAATCGTACCGACCGCTTCGCCCACCTGTACGGGAAGGGTCGTCGCCATGTTCTTGCCGTAGCACTTCGCGCAGACGCCGAAGCGGGAATTGCAGGTGAATACGCTGCGGATGGAAACTTCCGTAATGCCCGCGTCGCAAATCGCCTTCGCCAGCTCTTCGGTGATGAATTCGTTGGTGGCAACCAGCACTTCGCCCGTTTCGGGATTGACGACGTTCTCTGCCGCAAAACGACCGATCAGACGGTCTTTCAGGCTCTCGATTTCACGGCCGTCGCTGCCGAAAATCGCCCTGACCTTCATGCCCTGCGGCTTTCTGCCGGCATAGCAATCATCTTCACGGATGATGATTTCGTGCGAGACGTCCACGAGACGGCGGGTCAGATAACCGGAGTCTGCCGTCTTCAAAGCGGTATCGGTCAGACCTTTACGGCCGCCGTGCGAGGAAATGAAGTATTCCAGAACGGAAAGTCCGTTACGGAAACAGGATTTGACGGGGACTTCGATCTTCTTACCCTGCGGGTTGACCATGAGTCCGCGCATACCCGAAAGCTGTTTGATCTGGTCGATAGAGCCGCGGGCGCCCGAGTCCGCCATCATCCAGATGGGATTGAATTTGTCCTCTTCGCCCTGTTTTTTTAGAAGGCCGGCCACTTTGTCCGTCGCCGCGTCCCACTGGGAAATCACGGCGAGATAGCGTTCTTCTTCGTTCAGAAGACCTCTCGCGTACTTCTTCGCAATCTTGGAAACTTCCGCTTCCGCCTTATTGACGATCTCTTCCTTTTCGGGAGGAATCTTCATATCAAAGACGGAGGTGGTCAGCGCCGCCAGCGTCGAATATTTATAGCCGCGTTCCTTGATCGCGTCGAGAACATAGGACGCCTTGGGCGCCATGCCCGTTTTGAAGCTGGCCTCGACGATACGGGAAAGATGTTTCTTGCCGATCGCGCGGGCATTGCCGATAAACTCGGTGTCGAGTTCGAGGCGCAGATAGGATTCCGGCGTGTCTCTCCTGACAAAGCCGAGGTCCTGCGGCAGCCCGTCGTTGTAAATGAGACGGCCGATCGTCGTCTTGATGATACCGCTCACCTCGCGCTTGCCAGTCTTGGGATTCAGACGAACGGTTGCCTCTTTGATGAGCACGCCCTTCGATTCGTCAAAATCGGTATTGTC
>DVMZ01000106.1 GCA_018714725.1 Candidatus Scatosoma pullistercoris | reverse complement strand
ATTGTAAAGCAATGGGAAGAGAACGGAATGCCGCGCGGCGCAGTCAAGAACCTTGAAACGATAAAGAAGAGCAAGGAAAAGCAGCTGAAAAAGCTGATGGACGCGAGCGGCAAGGACGACGTGTTGAAGTTCGAGGATTTAGGCATCGATGACCTGTTCGTGGACGAGGCACACGGTTTTAAGAATTTGTTCCTGTTCACGAAGATGAACAATGTCGCGGGCATATCTACCGCCGCAAGCCAACGCGCGAGCGATTTGAAATTAAAGTGCGAATATTTGCAGGAACTTCACGGTGGCGATCGCGGCGTGGTGTTTGCAACGGGTACACCTATCTCAAACTCAATGACGGAGATGTACACCATGCAGACCTATCTGCAGCCCTCCGTATTAAAGAAACTCGGAATGACCTTTTTCGACGGCTGGGCGGCGGACTTCGGCGAAACGATAACGAGCATGGAGCTGTCACCGTCCGGTCAGGGATACAGGGCACGGACGCGCTTTGCAAAGTTTACCAACCTTCCCGAACTACTCAAACTCTACCGCGCGTTTGCAGATGTGCAGACGGCGGATATGGTAAAGCTCAACGTGCCCAAAGCCGAAAAGCAGGTCATAACCCTTAAACCCTCGGATACAGTTATAGAGCTTGCAGAGGAGATAGCGGAGCGCGCGGACAGAATACACGACGGCAATGTTGACCCGCATATCGACAATATGCTCAAAATCACCTCGGACGGCAAGAAACTCGCGTTAGACCCGCGCTGTTTTGTGCCTGAGTCTCACGACGAGGAGGGCAGCAGACTCAACGAGTGTGCCGAGAGGATATACGAGGGGAAAGTATATTGGCTGCAATACACGGGCGGGGATGTCTGCAAAGTTTACGACTGTTGCGTGAATCAGAAAGAATTGCCGGATTGCGGAAAATGCGATCATCTCCCTTGCGAACGATTTACCAAAGATCCCACAATTTCTGAGGAACAGAACGAGGAAAATCTGAAAAAAATGTTGGGGAGATTAAAAGGATAATCTGATATCTGCCCCGAGCCGAAAGCGTATTACCGGAATTTCGGGGCAGAGAAAAAGGAGCGGAACCCGTCTGCCGGCGGAGATGCTTACAGCGCTGAAAAATGGAGGATTCCCTTCCGTCCCGCTGTCTGTGCAGAAAGAAATTTTTGCTGTGAAAATGTATAAAAGAGCGGGGTTTGAAGTTGTAAAAGATAACGGCGGGGGAACTTATAATGATAAAGAGGATACACACAAAAAAGAATGAAAGGCTTTGAAAGGAAAAACAAGTATTTGTCTTTGTGCGGGCTGAATTGCGCGCTCTGTCCCATGTATGTCGGCGGATATTGCCCGGCCTGCGGCGGCGGAGAGGGAAATCAGTCCTGCCGGATTGCCGCATGCAGCATCGGGCGCAAAGTGGAGTATTGTTTCGAGTGCGGGGAGTACCCCTGCACCAGGTATGAGGGCATGGACGACGCGGATTCGTTCATCACCCATAAAAACCGCCGCGCGGACTTTGAGCGGGCAAAGAGGGCGGGAACGGACGTTTACGGCGCGGAACAAAGGGAAAAAGAAGCCATTCTCCGGGAATTTCTGCGCTTTGACGACGGGCGGAGCAAATCCCGGTTCTGTCTTGCGGTCAATCTGCTCGGCCTCGATGTTTTGAGGGAAATTCTCGCGGAGACGTCCGAAGCGGCGTTTTCCCGCCTTTCGGGCAAGGAACAGGCCGCATGGCTGACCGCACGCCTTCGCGGCGCGGCGGAACGGGCGGGCGCGGAGCTCAGGCTCCGTAAAAAATAAACGGGCGGCTTTCGGACGGACAACTAAGGCAGAGAAGGCGGAAGGGGCGGTCGGACATGATCGTGGCGGGCGATTCCGCGGGCTGCGTTTTTGTGAGCGCGACGGGAATGGCGGCGGTTGGGCGCCGTCCGACTGAACGCAAACGGGCGGAGATAAGAGAGGAAAAACAGAAAAAACACTTGTATTGTGCGCGCCGACATGCTATAATAAGAGGGCAGACAGAAGAGCGCAAAACCTGAGAGCGCACAATCGGCGCGCCGTCGGAAAACCGGAAGAGACGGGGCGGCAAAAAAGGAGAATACATGCGGGAAACAAGGAATCGCGGCGTGCCGGGCGCGGCCGGAGGCGCGCGCGGAGCGGGCGGCAGAGAGGAGCGCGCGCGCAAATCGGCGCGGAAAGAACAGGGAGCCCCGGAAAAACGCGGCCGGGTATATACGGCGGAGTACCGCGTGGAGCGGAGCGGCGTTCTGATGGAATTTCTCCTCGAAAAATGTCATACGTCGAGGAATAACGTCAAATCGCTGTTGTCCGGACATTTTGTGCTGGTCAACGGCAGCCCCGTCTCCCGGCACGATTTTCTGCTGGCGAAGGACGACGAGGTGAAATTGTCCAAATATCCCGTTCGCGGGCAGGAGGACGGGGGCAGGGGAGCGCCGAAGAAGAAAGTTTCGCTGAAAGTGCTGTATGAGGACGCGGATTTTATCGCCGTGGACAAACCGGCGGGGCTTTTGTCGATCGAGAGCGACAAGGACCCGGAATGCGCCTTCGGCTACGTCCTCGAAGGGATGCGGCAGGAGAATCCGGCGGCGAGGCCGTATATTCTGCACCGGATTGACAAGGAGACGTCCGGCGTGCTGATTTTTGCGAAAAACGTCAAGATTCATTCCCTGCTCCGCATGGACTGGAACAACTATGTGACCTTGCGGGAATATTATGCGCTGGTGGAAGGAAAGATGGAGGAGAAGGAGGGGACGATTGTCTCCTATCTCAAAGAAAACCGCAACAATCTCGTGTACGTCACGCACGATTCCTCCGGACAGAAAGCGGTGACGCACTATTCCGTCGTGCGGGAAAACGACGCCTATTCCCTCCTGCGGGTACGCATCGATACGGGCCGGAAAAATCAGATCCGCGTCCAGATGCGGGAGGCGGGACATCCGGTCGTCGGCGACGACAAATACGGCTGCAACAAAAATCCGATCGGGCGGCTGGGGTTGCACGCCGCGGCGCTCGAATTCAGACACCCCGTGACGGGGGAGAAAATTTCCGTCACCTCTCCCATGCCCCCGTCCTTCCGCTCGGTTTTTTAAGGGGTAAAAGGAAAGCGGAAGGAAAAAAGTCTGTGCGGACGCGCGAACATAAAATAAAACAAGTAAATAAAAAACGAGGAAATAAAACAAAAAAGGGCGGATGCGCCCGGGAGGTGAAGTATGCCGTTCATCGATTGCAGGGTGAGCGTAAAGCTGACGGAGGAGAACAAGGAGAAACTGAAAGCCGGATTCGGCAGGGCGGCGACCTGTCTGCACAAGACGGAGAGCTACCTCATGGTGGGATTTGCCGACGGATACGACCTGTATTTCGGCGGGGAAAAGCAGGAAAAAGGGGCGTATGTTTCCGTCAGTCTGTTCGGCAGCGCTTCTCCCGCCGATTACGAACGCATGACGGGCGAGATCTGCGCGCTTCTCGCGCGGGAGCTGGGGATTCCCGGCAAATCGGTGTATGTGACCTATCACGGCGTTGCCGACTGGGGCTGGAACGGCTCCAATTTCTGAAAAGCGGGGCGGGCGGCGTGAACGCGGGCGGGCATGCCCGAGGATAACCGGGAACTCCCCGGAACGCCCGGGAACACAATCGGAAAGAGAAAGGGGCAGGACGGGGAATCCTGCGGAAAGGAGGAAGCATGACCATTCATCACGATAAACTCGCCTACGGGAAACTGGCGGCAAGCCGCGAGGACTTGTCCGAGGAACGGATTCTGGAAATGCTGGGGGAACTGGAAGAGTACGGGGACGAAGACCGGTCTGCCGGCGCGGAATCCGATCGGAAAGAGGAACGGAAAAGAAAGACTGAAAATAAAAAATAAAAATAAGGGGAAGTAAGATGAAGTTATTTTTCAAACAGCGTGCGTTTTCCTGGTTCGACAGCTATGACATTTACGGCGAGCGCGGGGAAGTGCTCTTTCGGGTGAAAGGAGAGATGGCATGGGGGCACAAACTGAAAATTTTTGACGGGCAGGGGAAGTATGTCGGCACGGTGCGCGAAAAGAAATTCACCTGGATGCCGCAGTTTAAACTGTATGTCGGGGAAGAATGCGTCGGCTGTCTGCGCCGGAAATTCAGATTGTTCGGCAGGAAATATGTACTCGATTTCAATGACTGGGAGATCTCCGGCAATATCATGGGCTGGGATTACACCATCACGGACGGCGGCGAACCGGTGGCGACGATCGGCAAACAGCTCCTGCGGCTGACCGATACCTATGTCATCGACGTGATCCGCCCGGAAAACGCCCTGTATGCGCTCATGGTCGTGCTGTCCATCGACGCGGAGCTGTGCCGGCGGGGCTGAAACTTACGGGGTGGAACCGGTTTTCCCGGGCAATCGGCGCGCGGGAAGAGGCCGGCGGTAAGCGGCCGGCGATACGCAGAGGAGGCGGTTTATGAAACCGGAACAACTTATCGGGTTTATCGGGGACAAGCTGGATACGTCGCCCGATTATCCCTTTTCGGGCGACCGGGAGAGCGCGGTGTTCCGCCATCGGGGAAACCGCAAGTGGTTTGCCCTGCTCATGCGGGGGATTCCGCGCGGAAAACTGGGCGGCGGCGAGGGGAAAACGGACGTGGTCAATCTCAAATGCGACCCGTTGGCCTCCGGTTCCGTCCGCGGTCTTCCCGGCGTCTATCCCGCCTACCACATGAATAAGGAACACTGGATTTCCGTCGCGCTCGACGAAGCGGACGGGGAGGCGCTCTGCGCGCTGGTCTGCATGAGCTACGATCTCACGTTTCCCAAGGCGAAAAGGGGGCAGGGGAGGGATGACGGCGCTTAATGCGTTTGGAGGCGCCTTCTTTGCGGACCCGGGAGACGGCGCGCCGGATTACGGCGCGTCGGGCGGGCGCACGCCGAGAATATGCAGACAGCGCAGGCGGTCGAAGGAGTAGGAGAAGAGGGGGCGGCGGTACGCGTCGTAGCTGTGCGCCGCGACCAGAGGCCCTCTCCTGGAAAATCCGACGACGACGGGGGTGTGATAGAAATCGCCCGTCTCTCTGCCCAGCTGGACAAAATCGCCGATTTCCAGTTTTTTGAGATCGGTTTCCTCCGCAAAGGGGCCGGGGCCGTCGTTTCCGACGAGAAAGCGATAAAAATATTCGACGCCCGTCCAGGACGCGGTGCGGTCGTTTGCGTTGATGTAAAACCAGCCCGTCACGGGCGTGAAGTTCATGACTTTTGCGCCCGCGTACAGGCATTGGGAGGCGAAATTGGTGCAGTCGCCGCCGATCCGGCTGAAATCGTAATAAGCGGGATTCCGGCCGAACGCCCATTTCCGGGCATATTCCGCGGCGGCTTTTCTGTCATAAGGGAGAATTTCAATTTTTTCCATACTGTATTCTATGTGGAGAACCCGGAAAGTGCGCTTGCAGCCGCGCCCCAAAAATACGGAGTTTGCGGTGCGGAAAACGTTTGACAGACGGGGAGAAAGGGTGCTATAATACCCATGAAAAACAGAAGGAATTCAGGAGGCTGAAAACTGTGGAAAACAGAATTGTATGCAATTGCAAACAGGTATCCGTGGCCGACATCGAGAAGGCTTTACATACCCATCAGTCGTTCGGCGACGTGGATAAGGAATTTGAAGAAGTGCAGAAGATCACTCATTGCTCTACGGGTTGCGGCGGCTGTCACGATAAAATCCTCGACGTCATTTCCGAACTGATGAACGCTTGAGTCCGGGCGTGCCGGCGGCCGCGGAAAATGCGGTGCAAAACACCCGGAAGGTCGGATTGTCGTAATTGCCGCCCCGCCCGCAGATTTTGCGGGCGGGGCGGCTGCTTTTCCGCGGGAAAGGGCGAAAAACGCAGCCGGAAAAGCCCAAAGGACGGGCCCGACGGAAGGGCAACACGGGGAGAACGGGAAAAAGGGAAATAAGGAGACACAAGGCATATGCGCGCGGGGGTATCGACGGCGTCGCTGTTCGAGCGGCAGAATAACGAAGAAGCGCTTTCCCTGCTGAACGGGCTGGGAATCGGCGTGGCGGAAGTGTTTTTCACTTCCTTTTCGGAATACGGCCGGGAATTCGGCGAACTGGCGGCAAAGGGAAAGGGCGGGCTTTGCGTGCATTCCATGCATGTGCTCAACACCCAGTTCGAACCGCAGCTCTTTGCCTCGCATCCGCGGGTACGCGCGGACGCGTTCGGTTGGCTGGAAAAGGCGTTGGCGGGGGGCAGGGCTTTGGGCGCGGCTTTTTATACCTTTCACGGCACCGCCCGCATCAAGCGCGCCGCCCGCTCCGGCGAGCGGGACGATCTGACCGCGCTGGGGAAAAACCTTCGCCTGATTTCGGAATTCTGCGCCGTGCGGGGCATTCGGCTTTGCCTGGAAAACGTCGAGTGGGCGCTGTACAACCGCCCCGGCGTCTTTCGCGCCATGACCGGGGAATGCCCGGAACTCCTCGGCGTGCTCGACATCAAGCAGGCCCGGCTCTCCTGCCGTCCCTATTCCATGTATCTCAAGGAAATGGCGGGGCGGATCGCGCACGTTCACGTTTCCGATGTGGACGAACGGGGCAGAATCTGTCTCCCCGGCCGGGGAATTTTCGATTTTCCCGACCTCATCCGCCGGCTGGCCGATACGGGATTTGACGGCCCGCTTCTCATCGAAGTCTATAAAAACGATTTCTCCCGCCCCGAAGAGCTCAAAGAATCCTGCGACTATCTTTCGGAACTTGTGGATAAATACGGCTGACGGGCGCGCCGGATTGTCCGGGAGCGCCCGAATCTTGCCGGTTTTCCGCAATTTTGCGGAAAACCGGCAAGACCGCGCAAAAATGCCGGAAATTGTCCGAATAGAGTGCGGAGAAGTGTGCAAAAGAGCGGAATGCCGCAAAAACAAAGCGAGGGGAACCATTCCGGAAAATTCGCCGGTCGATACTCTTTCGGGAAGGAAATCCGGACGTCTTTCGCTTTTTTCGGAAACGAATAAATTTTTTCGGAAAAATTTGCCGATACTGTTGACAAACGCCCGAAAAAAGTTTATAATATAATTAAGATTGAATCTTATTAAAAAATCGAGAAACAGAGTAAGGAGAAAAAGGAACATGGAACTGAAATTTTATCGTTGCGAAAAGTGCGGCAAAATGCTGATTACGGCGGGAGAGCTGGCTTTGGACGGCTGGAAGGAAGTGATCGCGGGTACGACGGAAGCGGCGCGCGAGAAGCACATTCCCGAAGTGAAGACGGAAGGCAACACGGTGACGGTGTGCGTGGGGAGCGTCCTGCACCCGATGACGGCGGAACATCTCATCGAATGGGTGGCCGTGGAGACGGAAAAGGGATATGCCGTGCGGTATTTCTCGGCGACGGACAAACCCGAGGCGACGTTTGTGCTTGCGGACGGGGATAAAGTGAAGGCCGTGTACGCGTATTGCAATCTGCACGGGCTCTGGAAGGCGTAAGGCGCCGGAAAGAGACCGGGAACGCGGAGAGGACGGAGAAGGAGGCTTCGGACAGAATATGGAAAACGTCATCGAAAAAGAAGCGATGTTCAAACTGACCTACGGTCTGTTTGTGCTGAGCGTAAACGACGGGAGCAAGGATAACGGCTGCATTGTCAATACGGTGTCCATGCTCACCGACAATCCCAAGCGGATCACGGTGTATGTGAATAAACTCAACTACACCGAGCAGATGATTCGCCGGTCGGGGAAATTCAACGTTTCGGTGCTGACGGAAAGCGCTCCGTTTGAGATTTTCAGACAGTTCGGATTTTCGAGCGGGCGGGACGTGTATAAATTTGCCGGGAAAACTTATCCGCGTACCTCCAACGGCCTGTATTACATTCCGGAGCACACCAACGCGGTGATTTCCGCGAAAGTGACGGATATGCTGGATTACGGTACGCATACGCTGTTTGTGGCGGAAGTGACGGAGGCGAAGGTGCTTTCGTCGGAACCGTCCGTGACGTACGAGTACTATTTCGCGCACATCAAACCCAAGCCGGGCGCGGCGGCGGAGGAAAAGAAGGATCCCAAGCTGCACCGCTGGGTGTGCAAGATCTGCGGCTATGTCTACGAGGGCGAAAGCCTGCCGGCGGATTATATCTGTCCGCTCTGCAAGCACGGCGCCGAGGATTTCGAGCAGATCGACTGAACGGCGGAAAGCCGATTCTTTCGCTGATGAAAAAGCGCGCCGCATAAAAATGCGGCGCGCTTTTTCTGCGCTCTGACCCGGCGGGAAAAAATCCGGAAAAAAGGTTGGAAAAACCGGGAAAAAGACTTGACAGAAAAGCGCCGGACTGGTATAATTACAAAGTAACGAAAAAGTGCCTGAGGCGAAGGAGGGTTGAGAGGAATGTCTACGGTGAAAGTAGGAGAAAACGAAAACGTGGAAAGCGCGCTTCGTCGTTTCAAGAGAAAGTGCTCCCGCGACGGCATCATCGGTGATCTGAGAAAGAAAGAATTTTATGAAAAGCCTTCCGTAAGAAGGAAGAAGAAGTCCGAAGCTGCCAGAAAAAGAAACAAGAATTAACGAAAGAAGAAAGCTCACGCGATAAGCCGTGGGCTTTTTTGTTGGCGAAAATTGCGTTTTTTTGTCGAAAAAACGCGGGTTCGGGCGCTTTTTCCCGATTGTTTTCTTTTTGGGGGCGGCGCAGTTGCGGTGTAATTTCGGCGCGGAGTGCGGCAGTTATGCTCTTGACCGTCCTTGCCGGTTGCGGGTTCGCTTTTTCGGAACTCCGCGGCGGGGACGAGCCCCAGGAAAACAACGGACGAAAGGGAAGAAACGGACAAAACAGGCCGGAAACAGACAACGACAACAACAGGTCCAACAGGCACCAACAGGCGAAAAACGCCGGGGATATAAAACAGAAGGGAATACAAAACAAAAAGAGAGGTGAAATACGAAGTGACGCAGCAACGCACTTTCAGAGGACTTGCGCGCCAGGCAAAGCTCCGCATGAAGAGCGGGTTCTGGAAGAACTGCAAGAACGATCTGGACGCACAGATGGAAAAGGCCAAGGAGCAGGGACTGAACGAGAGCAAAGCGGGAAGATATTTCAAAAGCAAAGTTTCCGCGGCGGTCGCCGGGGAACGCGAGGACGCGTTTTATCTGAAAGTGAAAGCGTTGCTGGAACAGGAGGGCGAGGTGAGCGACGCCATCGGGCGGCTGACCGACCGCGAATACTACGAAACCCTCTCTTACGAGGAGAAACAGCGGTACACCCTTTCGCTCAGCGAGAAATATCTCCGCGCGCTGGAACGTTACCGCCGGGAAAGCGAGTTCGGCAATCTGTCCAAAAAAGCCTGAACGCTTTTTGCCGGCTCTTCCGGGCGGAAACCGCTGCGGAAACGGCCGGCAACAGGCGCGGCAGTGCGTGAAAAAAGTGGAAGCAACGGCGAGGCAATGTCGCCGCAACGGGCGCGGTAACGGGCGCGGAAGCGACGCGGGAAAACCGCGGATTTTTCCGGAAAAAAGCGCGGAAGAAAAGAGCCGGCCGCTTGGGGAAAGAGGACGCAAAAAGTTGCAAAACCGGGCGGGGTGTGCTATAATGAATGCATGGATCAGACGACGGAATTATTGGACAGTCTCAACGACGAACAGATAAAGCCCGTTCTCACGACGGAAGGGGCGGTATTGGTGCTGGCGGGCGCGGGAAGCGGCAAGACGCGGGTGCTGACGGCGCGCATCGCGCATCTGGTGGAAGATCTGAACGTTCCCCCCGAAGCCGTATTGGCCATCACGTTCACGAATAAGGCGGCGAACGAGATGAAGGAGCGGATCGGCAAAATCGCGGACGTAAGGAATATGTGGGTGAGCACCATTCACAGCATGTGCGTGCGCATTCTGCGCATGTATGCCGCCGAAGCGGGAATCGAGAAAAATTTTTCCATTTACAGCGAAACGGAGCGGAACAACATCGTCAAGAAATCCTTTCAGGAATGCGGATTTGACGAGGAACGGCTGCTCAAAAGCGCAAAATGGCACATCGCCAACGCCAAGATGCTGGGGCTTTCGCCCGAGGAGTATGCGGAAAAATACGCGGACGAGCGGGATATCCGGGACGTCGCGAAAATTTATACCCGTTATCAGGCGCACCTCAAAGAGAATAATTCGCTCGACTTTGACGATCTGCTCAACGAGACCAGATCTCTTCTGAAGCGGAACTCGGAAGCCCGGGAATACCTCGGCGGACGGTTCCGCTATATTCTCGTGGACGAGTTTCAGGACACCAACGGCGTGCAGTTCGAGATTATCCGCCTGCTTGCGTCCGTGCACGGGAATCTGTTTGCCGTGGGGGACGACGACCAGTCCATTTACGGCTGGCGGGGGGCGCAGATAGAAAATATCCTGAATTTTGAAAAATACTTTCCGGGCGCGAGGACGTTCAAACTGGAACGCAACTACCGCTCCACGAAGAGCATTCTCCATCTCGCCAACGCCGTCATTCACAACAACGGCCGGCGCAAGGACAAGACGCTGTGGACGGAGAACGCCGAAGGGGAAAAGCCGCAGGTGTTCGAGGCGGAAGAGGAGAGCGGCGAAGCGCGTTACATAGCGCACACCATCGCGGGACTGATGAACCGCGGGTACCGGTATTCGGATTTTGCCGTTCTGATGCGCCTGAACGCGCTCACACGCTCGTTTGAACAGGAATTTACGTCCGACGGGATTTCCTATAAGGTGTTCGGGGGCTTTAAGTTCTTTGAGAGAAAGGAAATCAAAGACCTTCTGGCCTATCTCCGGCTGATCAACAACCCGTTCGACAGCGAAGCCGCCGTGCGGATCATCAATTTCCCCAAGCGCGGCATCGGCGCCAAAACGGTGGAAACGCTGGAAAATTACGCAGATAAAACGAAACTTTCGGTGTATGACGCGCTGCTTACTCTGGATTCGTTCGATTTCAACGCGGGCACGAAGCGCAAACTTGCGGAGTTTGCCGCGCAGGTGAAGGGCTGGATTGTCGACAGCCAGGACATGCCCGTCAACGAACTGGTCAGAAAGATCGTCGTCGATACGAAAATGCGCGAGGCCTATGCCGACGAGAGCGACGAGAGCATCAACAAGCGGGCGAACATCGACGAATTTATCAATTCCGTGGACGAGTACTGC
Organism: Candidatus Scatosoma pullistercoris; assembly: GCA_018714725.1. Lineage (GTDB taxonomy): Bacteria > Bacillota > Clostridia > Christensenellales > Borkfalkiaceae > Scatosoma > Scatosoma pullistercoris. The sequence continues at coordinate 8,156 of DVMZ01000106.1, read as the reverse complement.
CGCCTGAACAAGGAATCGACTCTTTCCGACTACCTCAATCAGGTGACGCTGAGCGCCGACACCGACGAAATGGACGAGAGCAACTATGTGACGCTGGCCACGATCCATTCGGTGAAGGGGCTGGAATTCCGCTGCGTGTTCATCGTGGGGCTGGAAGAAAACGTCATGCCCGTTTCGCGCGCGGCGGACAGCGAAGAGGATCTCGAAGAGGAGAGGCGGCTGATGTACGTCGCCGTCACCCGCGCCCGCGAACGGCTGTATCTCACCCGCTCCAGGAGCCGTTATCTCTACGGCCGGCGGGAACCCACCGCTCGCTCGCGGTTTTTGAAAGAACTCTCTTCCGAGCTCTCTTTGCCGAAAGAATCGCGCGCTTTTTCGCGCGGGGGCTACGAGGACGGCTGGTTTGCCGACGACGACCCCGAGGCATTCGGAAATGCCGCTTACGGCGGGGGCAGGTATGCGTCCTCCGCTTCCCGCGGCGATCGCCGGAACGGTTACGGCGGCTATGGCGGCTATGGCGGAAACGGCTCTTACGGCAATTCCGGCGGACTCCGGGGAAGTTACGGCGGTGGCGGTTACGCAAATTCCGGCGGCTACGCAAATTCCGGCGGCTACGGAAGTTCGGGCGGTTACGGCGGCTACGGAAGTTATGGCTCCGCGCCGAAGCGGGTGGGCGCTTACCGCTCGGAGAGTTCGGGAAAGAGCGGGTTCACTTACGGCGGCAGCGGGCCGGTGAAAGCCGGGACGGGCGGCGGAAAAGATCTTTCGGCCTTCCGTTCGGGGGTGCGCGTGGAGCACCCGAAATTCGGCGTGGGCACGATTGTGGCGGTGCGCGGCGTGGGGGCGAATATGATTCTGGACGTGGCCTTTGCGGAACTTGGTATCAAACAGCTTTCCGCGGCGCTTGCGCCTTTGAAAATTCTTTGACAATTCTTTGAAAGCCGAATCCTTTTTTCTTTTCGCCTTTCGGCTCCGGCCCGTTTTCGGCGGGCGGGGAGAAGCGGAAAGGGACGGGAAATCAATATCGAAAGAGACGGTGACAGACGATGAGCAGACAGAGAGAGATCACGGACATTCTCAACCGCTGGGCGTACGAGTATTATGTACTCGACAATCCCAGCGTCTCGGACAAGGAATACGACGAACTGTACGACGAGCTGAAAAAGCTGGAAGCGGAGAGCGGGGAAGTGTATCCGGACAGTCCCACCCGTCGGGTCGGCGGGGAGCCGATTGCGGCCTTTGAGCGGCATGAGCATATCGCGCGGCTGTACAGCCTCGACAAATCGGTGACGGACGAGGAAATGCGCGCCTTTCTCACCCGGGTATACAAGGCCGCGGGCGGGGAAACGGACTGCACCGTCGAATATAAATTTGACGGGCTCACCGTCTGTCTCACCTATCGGGACGGGGAATTCGTGCGGGCGACGACCCGCGGCAACGGCGCGGTGGGCGAGGACGTGACCGCGCAGGTGCTCACCATTCATTCCTATCCCATGCGCATTTCTTATCGGGGTACGCTGGAAGTGAGAGGGGAGGCCGTCATCCGGCTGTCCGTGCTCGACGCGTACAACCGCACCGCGAAGGAGCCGCTGAAAAACGCGCGCAACGCCGCCGCGGGCGCCATCCGCAATCTCGACCCGAAAATCACGGCGGAGCGCAGACCGGACATCTATTTTTACGACGTCAATTACCTGTCGGAAGGGAAGGCGCTTTCACAGACCGAAGCGCACGATTTTCTCCTCCGGGAAGGCTTCCGCGTGTTTCCCTATTTCCGGGTCTGCCGCACGGAAGAGGAAGTGCTGGCCGCGATCGACGAAGTGGAGGTCGGGCGCAGGACGATCGACGTGCTGACGGACGGCGCCGTGGTCAAAGTGAACGATCCCGCGGTGCGCGAGGCGATGGGGTACACCGACAAATTCCCGCGCTGGGCGATGGCGTTCAAATTTGAAGCGGAAGAAGTGACCACGACGGTGAACGACATCGTCTGGCAGGTGGGAAGGACGGGAAAACTCACGCCGCTGGCCCTTTTGGAACCTGTGGAGCTCGCGGGGGTGACCGTGCGCAAAGCCACCCTCAACAATTACGGCGACATTCTGAGGAAGGACGTGAAAATCGGCTCGCGCGTGCTCATCCGGCGGTCCAACGAGGTCATTCCCGAGATTCTGGGCGCCACCGAGCACACTTCGTCCAGCCGGGAGCCGGAAAAACCTACCGTTTGCCCCTATTGCGGTTCGGCGCTGGTCGAAACGGGCGCCAATCTGTTTTGCCCCAACCGGGAATGCCGGCCGCGGATTGCCGCCCGCCTGGACCATTACGCGGGCAAAAACGCCATGGACATCGAGGGGTTCTCGGAGAGCACCGCCTACCTTCTCATCGATAAAAAGGGAGTGCGGAATTTCTCCGATCTCTATCGCCTGACGGCGGAGAGCCTGTCCGATCTCGACGGATTCGGCGCGAAAAAGACGGCCAATCTCCTTTCGGCCATCGAGAAGAGCAAACGCGTTACGCTCGACGCTTTTATCTATGCGATCGGGATCGACGGGATAGGCAGGGTTGCGGCGAAGGACCTCGCAAAGCGGTTCGGCAGCATGGAAGCGCTGAAAAACGCAAGTGCGGAAGAGCTTGTCGCCCTGGAAAATATCGGGGAGATCACGGCGAACAATATCGCGGAGTATTTCCGCGACCCCGCAAACCTCTCCGAGCTGGAAGCGCTGTTTTCGCTGGGCGTGGCCCCGCAAACGGCGGACGAATCTCCGAAAGAGGGGATTTTCTCCGGGCAGTCGGTGGTGCTCACCGGCACCCTCTCCGCCTATAAGCGCAGCGAAGCGCAGAAACTCATCGAATCCCTGGGCGGGGTCTGTCAGAGTTCCGTGACGGCAAAAACCACGCTGGTCATCGCGGGCGAAGAGGCGGGCAGCAAGCTGGACAAGGCGAAAAAACTGGGCGTCCGCGTCATCGGCGAAGCGGAATTTGCCGCCATGCTCGGCGGCGCGAAGTCCGGAACGCCGTAATCGGGCGCGAAGCCGCGCCGTTCCGGCTCTTTTTTGCGCGGTACGGCCGTTTGCGGCCTGTTTTTTCCGGTTTTTGTCAAAAAAATCGGGAAAAGGATATGACTTCGCTTGAAATTTTTTCGGGAATCTGCTATAATAATGGGCACCGATGAAAGGGATTTGTAAAAATCCGTAAAAATCGGAAAACATCGGAAATTATCGGGGTACGGCGTAAGGCGCTGCGGCAGAAATTCCGCCGGCGGACGCGGCCGGAAGCGGGGAACGGATATGCTGAGCATGACGGGGTACGGAAAGGGCGAATACAAGGCGGGCGGCATCGAGCTGACCTGCGAGGTGAAATCGGTCAACAACCGCTATCTGGACGTCGCGGTGAAGGTGCCGAAGCTGTTCCTGTCCCGCGAGGACGTCGTCCGCTCGCTCGTGCGCGAAAAGGTGTCGAGAGGGCATGTGGACGTGTTTGTATCCTTCAAGGACAAACGGGAACGCCCGGCGGCGCTCACGCCCGATCTGCCGCTCGCTTCCGCCTATGTGGCGGCGGCGCGCGCGCTTTCGGAGGCCATTCCTTCGCTTGCGGATGATCTCACTCTTTCGTCGGTGCTCCGCTGGCCGGACGTGCTCCGGCAGGACGAGGCCGCTTCGGCGGACGACGAGCTGTTCTCCGCTTTGGAAAGCGCTTTGAAGGAAGCGCTGGACGCGCTCAACCGCATGCGCGCCGCGGAAGGGGAAAAGCTCCGGGCCGACCTTTCCGCCCGCGGGGAAAACATCGCGGCCCTGGTGGAAAAAATCGCCGTCCGCGCGCCTTCCGTCGCGGAGGAGTACCGGGAAAAGCTGACCGCCCGGGTGCGGGAATACCTCAAGGACGTGAAGCCGGACGAAAGCCGGCTGCTCACCGAAGTGGCGGCGTTTTCCGACCGCTCGAACATCGACGAGGAAATCACGCGGCTGCGTTCGCACATCGCGCAGTTCAAGGTCATCTGCGCGGGCGGAACGGTGGGCAGAAAGCTGGACTTTCTCGTACAGGAGTTCAACCGCGAGGCGAACACGATCTGTTCCAAGAGCAACGACATCGAAATCACGCGGCTGGGGCTGGAGCTGAAAAACGAGATCGAGAAGGTGCGCGAACAGGTGCAGAACATCGAATGAGTTCCGGCAGAGGCCGCGAGGGAATCCGGATAAGGCAAGAAACGGGGGAAAGAGGGAAAAGTCGGAAACTATTTTTTACACAAGGAAGCGTATGAGAAATATACTGATGGCAATTTCCGGGCCTTCGGGCGTGGGCAAAGGGACGCTGGTGAAAGAGCTGATTTCCGCGCGGACGGACGTGGCGGTGTCCGTGTCCTGCACCACGCGCGCGCCCCGGGAGGGGGAGAAGGACGGGAAGGATTATTTCTTTCTCACCCGCGAGGAATTTCTCCGCCGGGCGGCGGAAGGGGAATTTCTCGAATACGACGAGCATTTCGGCAATTATTACGGCACGCCGAAGTCCTTTGTCCGCGAAACTCTCCGGGAGAAATCGGTGATTCTGGAAATCGACGTCGTGGGCGCGCTGAACGCCAAAAAGGTGTTTCCCGACTGCGTGCTGATCATGATCGTGCCCCCTTCCGCGGAAGAACTGAAAAAGCGGCTTCGGGGCAGACATTCCGAGACGGAAGAACAGATTCAGACCCGTCTGGCGCGCATCGATTACGAGCTTTCGCAGAAACATCTGTATGATTACGTCGTGGTCAACGATGCGCTGGAAAGCGCGCTTTCGAGGCTGGAAGGCATTCTCGACGCGGAGAAGCGGAAATGACCGGCTTTGCCTGCGGCGCAGGCGGCGGGAAAGAACGCGGAAAAAAATAAAAAGGAAAAACAACGCGGAAAGCGAATAAAGCGAATAAGGAGAGTAAGAATATGATAAACGAACCGGCAGTGGATGTATTGATCAGAAAGCTGGGGACGGAGGAGGATCCCGTCAGCCGTTATGCGCTGTGCGTGGTGACGTCCAAGCGCGCCCGCCAGATCATCGAAACGGAAAGGAATCGCGGGATTCACGATTTTATGGGCCGGGATAAGGAAATCCTGACCGCCTGCAAGGAAATTGCGGACAATCTGGTGGTCATCGCAAAGGATTGATTTTCCCGCATTGCCCCGAAATTTTCGGGGCAATCCTTATTTTTCGGGGAATGTGCACGGGCGGGCGCCGAAAGCGCGGAAAGTGTCTCGGCGGGCGCCGTCCGCCTTTTTCGGAATGCGGGAGCGGCAGGACGGGAAGGGAGAGAATCAGCGGTTTTGCCGCGCCGGCTTTCTGCAAAAGCCGGCGCGGCAAAAAGTCGGGGTACAGGAAATGATAGCCGAAGTGATCGTGGACATCGCCGCGGGCGAGACAGACAGAATATACGATTATCTCTGCGACGACGGAACGGAGGCGGGGAGCCGCGTCCGCGCGCCCTTCGGCGGCAAAGTGGTGCCCGGATTCGTGATGCGGCTGAAAGAGACTTCCGATTGCCCGCCGGGGAAACTCCGGCGCGTTTATCCCTGTCCGGACGGGATGCCCGCGCTCAACGGGGAATGCCTGTTTCTCGCGGAGAAACTGACGGCGCGCTATCGGGTGCCGAAGGCGCTGGTTCTGAGGCTTTTCCTGCCTTCGGAAATGCGGACGGGAAAGGTAAGGGAACTGATGAAGAGCTACGTCTCCCTGCGCGTGCCCGTTTCGGAAATGACGTTTCCCAAAACCGCGAAAAACCAGCGCGGCGCGGCGGAGTATCTCGAAGCGCACGGAAAGACGGAATGCGGGTATCTCAACGGCCTGTTCCCCGGCAGCGTGTCCGCGCTGGAAAAGAAGGGATACGCGGAGGTCGCCAAAGAACAGCGCCTGCGCGATCCGTACCGCGGACTGGACGGAGAACAGCCCGGTCATATCCTGACGGATGATCAGCGGGCCGCGGTGGAGAAAATCGGGACGGACAAACGGACGGTGCAGCTCCTGCACGGCGTGACGGGCAGCGGCAAGACGGAAATTTATCTCACCCTGATCGCGGATTGTCTCCGGCAGGGCAAAAGCGCGATTTTTCTCGTGCCTGAAATTTCTCTGACCCCGCAGATGCTCGCTCAGCTCCGCGCGAGGTTCGGCCGCAACGCGGCCATCATGCACAGCGGATTGTCCGCGGGCGAACGGTTCGACGAATGGTGGCGGCTTCGGACGGGCGAAGCGAAAATCGCCATCGGCGCCCGCAGCGCGGTGTTCGCGCCCGTGGAAAACGTCGGCGTCATCATTGTGGACGAAGAGCACGATTCCAGCTATTCCAGCGAGACCGCGCCCCGCTACAATACGTTCGACGTGGCATACCTGCGCGCAAAATACAACGGCTGTAAACTTGTCTTAGGAAGCGCTACGCCCGCCGTGGAGACGTATAAACGCGCAACGGACGGGGAATTCGGGCTCATTCGCCTCGAAAAGCGGATCAACCGGAAACCGTTGCCGGAGATCATCATTGCGGATATGCGCCGGGAGGTGCGACGGGGCAACAATTCCGCGTTTTCCTCCCCCCTCCGGGCAGAGCTGGAAAAATGTCTTTCTTCGGGCAATCAGGCCATTCTCTTTCTCAACCGCCGCGGCTATTCCCAGACGGTCATCTGCAAGGAATGCGGCTATGTCGCGAAGTGCGAAGCGTGCGACGTGTCGCTCACCTATCACCGGGACGAGGATTGCCTGAAATGTCACTACTGCGGTGCGAGGTACAAAGTGCCCGTCGCCTGTCCGGAGTGCGGCGGCACCAAGCTCTCCTATGCGGGCACGGGCACGCAGCGGATTGTCGCCGATCTTTCGAGGCTGTATCCTTCGGCGCGCATTCTGCGCATGGACAACGATACGACGAGCGGCAAGGAAGGGCATTATAAAATTCTCAAAGCCTTCGGGGAACGGCAGGCGGACATTCTCGTCGGGACGCAGATGATCGCCAAGGGACACGATTTCCCGTCCGTGACGCTGGTGGGCATTCTCGACGCGGACATGAGCCTGCATTTTTCCGATTACCGCAGCGGGGAGAGAACCTTCCAGCTCATCACGCAGGTGGCGGGACGGAGCGGCCGGGCGGAAGAAAAAGGCAAAGTGGTGCTGCAGACGTTCAGCCCCGAAAACGATGTCCTGCGCTATGCCGTGGCGTACGATTACGAGGGGTTTTACCGCAACGAAATTTCCCTGCGCGCGGCGGCGATGTTCCCGCCCTTTTCCAAAATCGTCCGGGTGCTGGTGACGGGCGAGGACGAGAAAAAGACGATCGAGGCGCTCCGCTCCGCCTATGTCGGACTGGAAGGGCTGTACACCGCAAATCCGGAAAAATTCCTGTTTTTCAACCGGATGCACGCGCCCATCCGGCGGATTCAGAACCGGTTCCGCTACCAGGTGCTGATGCGGCTTTCGGATACCTCCGTGTTGCCGCAAGTGTATGACGTCTGCGCACAGTCGAGAACGCGGGACGTGCTGGTCTCCGTGGAGGAAAATCCCGTCAATCTCAGCTGAGCGGCCGGGACGGAGCGGAACCGGCCGGAAATGATCGGAACCCGATGAAAAAACGGCGGAATCCGGCGGCGGAAGCCGTTATTCGCATTTCTCCGCGGCGCGGTTACGGGAAATTATTCGTTTATAATTTATAATTATTAAATTTATATAAAGAGCCGAGCCGGGAAAGAAAGACGCGGACAGCGGGCGCCGGAAGGGGTCCGGAAAAGAAGGAAGAGGTTTGATATGGCAATCAGAAATGTGGTACAGGTAGGGGACGAGACGCTGCGCAAGGTCAGCTTTCCCGTCCAGCAGTTCGACGAAGGACTGCATCAGTTGTTGGACGACATGAAAGACACCGTTAAAAAGGAAGAGGGCGCGGGGCTTGCCGCGCCGCAGGTGGGCGTTTTGCGCCGGGCGGTCGTCGTGGACGTCGAAGAGGGATTTTTTGAATTTGTCAATCCCCGGATCCTCTCGCAGAAAGGGGAACAGCGGGGCTGGGAAGGCTGCCTTTCCGTGCGCGGAAAGCGCGGGGTCGTGTCCCGGCCGATGAAGGTGAAAATCGCCTATCAGGACCGGTACGGCAATCCGCAGACCTTGCAGGCCAAGGGCTTTTTCGCGCGCGCGGTCTGCCACGAACTCGATCATCTCGACGGCGTGCTCTA